>CASBQA010000170.1 GCA_949127635.1 Nostocales cyanobacterium PMM_0069
ACGTTAAAGATATCCTCGACTTCCTCAAAGATAAAACTGTTGACTCAAATGTTCGTTATGGTGCAGCATCCGCATTGGGAAATTTGGGGGATGCGGCTAAACCCTACGTTAAAGATATCCTCGACTTCCTCAAAGATAAAACTGTTGACTCAAATGTTCGTCGCAGTGCAGCATCCGCATTGGGAAATTTGGGGGATGCGGCAAAACCCTACGTTAAAGATATCCTCGACTTCCTCAAAGATAAAACTGTTGAGTCAAATGTTCGTGGCAATGCAGCATCCGCATTGGGAAATATACAACAACTGAATCTGGATAACATTGTCGTAATTCTAGATAACGTCTATTATGCAGGTCAATCAGAATTTGATCAGTGGCGTTTCTTAACTTATTTCCTTGGTGGTGGTACTGATGAAGTGAAAACGCTGTTAACATGGCTTGGCATTCCTGACAGCAAAACTATTCCCACCCAATTGAATCAGGACAAAGGCGTTAAAACCCTCGAAGTCTTTAAAAAAGCCTGGGAAGCAACTAAGACTCAGAAACTGAACCGATTGCAAGACGACTTAGCAAAGCAAATTGCCGTAGTTTTCCGCAAAGTCTCATGGAAACCCCAGGACATTATCTTACTTCAAACTCACAGCGACAACTTAAAAAAAGACAAATATAACGAAGCGGATACCGTGCAGTCGGTGATTAATAATCTCGAAGGTTGGAAGTGGTTCTTCGCTGCCAGAAACATTATCCTTATTCATGCTACATTTTGGCTTGCGCTGATCTTTGCCTACCCGAAATTTCCCCAAGTTCAAGCTATCTTCTTCTGGAACCCGTGGGTACGTCGCATTCTCGGTGTTGGTTACGTCGGCTTTCTTCTCGCTTGGGTTCCCTTCTTACGTCGCAAACTCTTTGAACCATTTAAATTTTCCCTCCTAGCAGATGCAAGATTAGACAATTTTAACTTTCAAGCATATTTTCCTCAATCTAGAGTCAAAGTTCCGCTGACAGGAGAAATTCGAGAAATTACCCACGAACTACCCAACATCAAAGGGCAAATCGTCTTAGAAGGCGATTCTGGTTTAGGCAAGTCGATGTTTCTCCGTTATCTGGTAAAATCTTCTCAAACTATTGTCGTTTATCTGCCGGCGCACAAGTGCGATAAAGGTGTAATTGAGGCAATTCAGGCAAAGCTGCACGGACAAGCACAAGATGCAGAATTTCTGAAAAACCTGATTTACAGCGGTGCCATAGATATTTGCATCGATGGACTGAACGAAGTTACAGCAGACACACGAGCCAAAATTACGCAGTTTGTCGAGAGCTATTTTCGCGGTAACATCATTATGACTACCCAACCGTTAGAGTGGATACCCCCCTCAACGGCAAAGATGTATTACTTGCAACCATTAGAACGGCAGCAAATTGAGCAATTCTTGATTACCCGACAGCAGCGACTACCTAAAGATGCGAAAATTAAAGGTAGTGCTTACGAGCAAGCTTGCAAAAACTACTTGACAGAAGCCTTCAAGCAACAGCAATCTCGTGAAGAGTTAGAAGCATCCCAACGAACTCTTTCTAACCCGATGGATTTAACTTTGGTTGCTCAAATGTTATCACAAGACAAGCAACCTGATTTGTTTCGCCTGCAAGAACAACAATATAACGAAATGGCAGCAGAATACTTGCAAGAATGGAAGCATGAATTTCCCTTGAAAAAATTCTCCGAAGCTGTCTACCAAATGCGACTGAATGATGAGAAAGCTTTATCTGGTGAGGTTTTTTATCAAGAATTAGAGTCAATGGAAGATGAAAAATATAAAATGGTTGTCAGCCGTCAGTGGCTAGATGAAAAAGGAGAACCTAAGAAAGAATGCTACTTCCGCCATGATAAAATTATGGACTTCTTTCTGGTACAAACTTTTCTCGGCGATGGTGACGCAGCAGAACAACGCCTGATTGACCACATGAGCGATCCGCGCTTTCGGGGTGTATACTTTCTGTTAGCAACTTTACTAAAGTTGGATAAGGCTAAAGCTCTGCGGGAAGAGTTGATTCAATACGCGGCTAATACGAAGGATCATACCGTGAGTGATACGTTTGTGCAGTTGTTGCGCTCTAGATGATTTAAACGCACTCGTAAGCAAGGGGAAGCGCAAAGGTACGCGGAGGTTTTGTTTTCGGAATATCCTAGTATTTTCTTTGATTTAATTGGGCGATCGCAATCCAATACTCAAGGTTATCAGTTCCGCTCGGTCGAAATCAAACAAACCGCTTTCCGAATTGATGGAGTTTTTCTACCAACCCAAAGCAGTGCTGACAAAACTGTATATTTCTGTGAAGTACAGTTTCAAAAGGACGAATTTCTCTATCATCGAGTATTTGCAGAACTTTTTCTGTTTTTAGACCAGAATCCAGCTACCGTTGACTGGTACGCTGTTATCATCTACCCTAGACGCAGCTTGGAACCTGATGAAACCAGACTTTATCAGGTTTTGCTCGAAAGTCCGAAAGTACAGCGCGTTTACCTCGATGAACTCGATACAGCAAATGAGTCTTTAGGCGTTAGCGTTGTTAAATTAGTGGTAGAACCAGAACAAACCGCTGTTAATCGTGCTAAACAACTCATCGACCAAACAAGGCAAGAAATAACAAACACCATTACCAGTCAAGCAATAATAGATTTAATCGAGACGATTATAGTTTACAAATTTCCCCTATTAAGTCGCCAAGAGGTAGAAAGTATGCTAAAATTAAGCGCACTCAAACAAACTAGAGTTTACCAAGAGGCATTAGAAGAAGGACGTACAGAAGGTCGCACAGAAGGAAAGCTAGCTGCTGTGCCGCTACTGTTGAAAGCAGGTGTGACTGTCGAACAAATAGCCGAACAGCTAAATATTGATATTGAAGCGGTTAGGCAGGCAGCACAGCAATCTTGATGCAGAATAAAACGTCGTGAAAAAGAATGTAGAGACGTAGCATTGCTACGTCTCTACAAGGGTTTCGGGCAAGCCCTAATTAATTTCTACCAGATGCACAATATAACTTAATCAATTTAATCTGACACGGAACCGAACAAAACCGAAGTTGCTACCGGTTGCTTGTGGTAAATTCCCGACGTTGAGAATCACAGCACCGTTGCGATTAGTTTGGTTAATGCAAGAGTTCCCCGCAGGTAAAGGTGAAAGAGCGGAGAAAAAGCTGCCTCTATCTGTATCTGCCGCATTGGTTACAGATGTATTTGTCCCAGCTAAACCTAATAGTACACCACTGCCCACCCCGAAACTATCGGGTACAAAGGCGGTATCATCGGGAATTAAATCGCAAAATCTGGCGTTTTGAATTGACTGTGTACCATCGCTGAGAAAATACAGAGTATATTCAACTTCATCACCACTCTGCAAACCCGATTGAGAACTTAAACTGATAACTCCCGATGGTGATAATTGCGACCATCCAGGGGCATTATCGTTGCTGTCGTTGGGGTCATCGATAAAAGTATTAAAGTTAGCTATTCTCAGCGGTGCGTTGTTGCGGAATGCGTTGGAAATTCGCTTGACAAAACGCAGGTTTGGTGTTCCATTAAAGCTGACTGTGGTGGGCACATTATTATTAGTGGGATCGCCATCGTTATTATTTGCTGGAACTGTACCGCCCAAATCTGGGTTTACACCATCGGTGGAGTCATCAGTTACAGGTGTGGTGTTACCGGGACTAGTTGCACTGGCTCTTGCAGTATTGTTAAATGGACCGAGATTAGTACCGGGTGTAACTCTAACACTAAAATTAATTGTGGCACTACCACCTATAGGTAGAGTTTCTGTACCTGGGAGCAAATTGCGATCGCTATTCCCGTTAAAGTTGACATTAGCTGCTGTCAGCGCTCCACTAACAGTTACGGGACTGGAAATAGCCAGAGCAGTAGCCCCATTAAAGGTACTATTAGCATTACCAAATAAATCTTCGGTGACTTGGACGTTATTTAAGGCGACAGTTCCATAGTTGCGGACAATGATAGTGTAAGGTACGGTGTAGGTGCGATCGCCATTATTCACCACACTACCAGCTTGCTTGGCAACACCGATACGCCGTCCAGGAGTCAGGCTGACAGAGGTAGGACTAGTATTGTTATTGGCATCGAAATCGCCATCTGGGTCAGTGTTAGTACCGTTGATCGAATCATCTACAATCGGACCTGCTTGGGGAGGACTAGCCGGGTAAATAGCTGATACCCTGGCAGTATTATTAAATGGACCAAAATTACCATTAGGAGTGATGTTGACATTAAAAGTAATAGTGGCAGTTTCTCCACCATTAAGTCTATCGTTTGCAGTTCCCTGCAAAAGATTTTGGTTGCTCTGACCGTTGAAGCTAGGATTCACTGTTAAGCTGGGATTAGAACTTTGAATATTACCAACAGAATTAATAGTTGCACCAGCAAAGGTAGTTGCCAGATTGTCTGTTACTTGGACGTTTCTCACCGTGTAAGGAACATTAGGATCTACGGGGGCAAGGTTTTGCACCGTCATGGTGTAAGGTATGGTGAAGCTACCATTGGCTCCAGGAACGGGAGCACCTACACTTTTGGCGATACCGATATTCGGTCTACAAGCTTCAGCACCAATTGCAACAATACCAAAGTCATCACCATTGCCTCCAGTTGCCGCATCTAGAATTGATATTGTAAAAGGGTTGGGTAGAGTTGCTGGGGTGGTGAAACGAATTACTGTTCTATCCCACAAATCTTGACTATTGTGTCCCGAAGCGGGGTCAGAGTCATCAAAGACGGTAAAAGATTCACCTAGCGGTATACCATTAACTAAAAACTGGATGATGGGATCATCGGGTGCAGATGTATTAGTAGCAATGGCATTACTAACATAGGCATAAAAAACGTAAGTAGTATTTGGCTGTAATGATGCAATGGGAATGTTTTGCTGCCAAATTGTATATGGTGCTCCTGTATCGTTGCCGTTGGAATATAACCAAGTGTTAGAAGCAGGCACACCATTTAGCGCATCTCCAGGAAAAGGCACTTGCTGGACAACACCTCCGGCGTAATTCACTGCTCCTGTTTGAATAGCTACAAGTGTATCGGGAGGGTAAACATTATTACCAGCATAAGGAACGCTACTACTCCAGTTACCAGGAAACAAAGTATTAGCAGGAGCAGCACCAATACTTGCTGGCTGAGTGAAGTAACCGTTGGTAACTAAAGAATTTGATACACCTTCTATTTTGGTGCCGGCGGGACAACCAGTACCTCTATTTTGTTGAGCTTTTGCAACTTCTGGAGGTATCAAACTGAAAAACCAAAAAGGCGACAATAATGTAGCCAAAGAAATAGCCCGGAGTCGAAATTTTAATGACTGAGATTTATCAAACATTTCACGCATCAGTTGAACAAGGGACTAGGGACACTTCGACAAGCTACTTCGACTGCGCTCAGTACAAGTCAGTGCATCGCTGGGGAAACAAGGAAAGTAGGATTCAGACCCACAGCGAGTGTTTTGTTCGCGCAGCGTTTTGGTATAAATTAATTTGACTTGTCTATAAGAATGCCTGCTTTATCATTCAGTTACTTAAAATTGTCACGCGAAATTTTTACACGCAAAAGTTACCTGCTGCAATCAGCAACAGATAGGGAAGACAAATATGTCTTCACTAATCAACTCTAAGATAGATGAAGATATCAGTTTTTTATGGCAACCGATTTTAGACAAGAATCAGTATAACCAGTTGCGGTGACAGTACTTAAAATATTTCCTGAATTTATCAAAGGTTTATATATATTAGTATGAGAATATACATTAACTTAATGATTAGCCTAATTTTTTTCTATACGTAGTAAGCACTTCAGTGCTTTAGAAGCGCTGAAGCGCTGACTACGAAACTTTTTTTTACATCTCCACAAGTTCACGCACCAACTGCGCCAATTTTTCGGCGCTGTCGGGAACCGCGATCGCTTTGCTTTTTTCTGCCATATCAGCTAATGCTTCGGGTGACTGCAACAAAAACAAAACTTTACTTTGCAATACTTGTGCGGTTAACTCTGATTGCTTGAAGGCGATCGCTGCACCAACTGAGGTAAATACTTGGGCATTGTAAGTTTGATGATCTTCTGCTGCAAATGGATAAGGAATCAAAATCGAAGGCAAACCACATACTGCCATTTCTGTCAAGCTTCCCGCACCAGAACGACTAATTGCTAAATTAGCACGTTTCAACAATCCCGCCATATTGTCATAAAACGGTAAGGCAATATATTGCGGATGCTGCAAATTTTCGGCTTCTGGGTCATGATCTCCCGTCAAATGGACAACCCAAGCACCAGCATCAAACCAAGCTGTAGCGCAGGATCGCACCAATTTATTAACAGCGACGGCACCTTGGCTACCACCAAAGACAACAATTAAAGGAACATTCTCCGGAATGGGTAAATCTAGCGGGACAATTCCCGAATTTAGGAATGGCGATCGCACTGGAGTATTTGTATAAATAGTTTTGGCACGAGGTAGATATTTAGCTGCAACTTCAAATCCGATTGCTACAGCATTACACCAGGGACCAAAAAAGCGTGTTACTTTACCAGGTAAGGCATTCGACTCGTGGAGAATCACAGGTAAACCAAGCGATCGCGCAGCAATTACAGCCGGTCCTGCAATATAACCACCCGTAGTAAAAACGCCTTGAAAATTACCTTTTTTCAGCAGTTTTCTCACTTGGAGAATCGAACCGACGAGTTTACCCAAAATCCGTAAAGATGAAAACCCCAACCCTTGCTGAAACCCCTCAACTGCAATAGTATTCAAGGGGTACTGCTTGGGAACAAGCGATCGCTCTAGCCGATTTGGGACACCAAGCCACTCAATTTGATAATCTGGCAATTGTTCGGCAAGTGCGATCGCCGGAAATAAGTGTCCACCAGTCCCACTAGCTGCTATTAATAATCGTATCGGTGCGTTTGCCATCAACCCTCTAGCGTTCTGAAGAGAAGCTTAACTAAGATAAAACAATTTACGAGCCTTCTGTAACTAAATCCTGAACCTATCAACAATGCATAACCTAATTGTCTTACTACTTAAACGCCAAAGAAAATTTCCAGCTTCAAACTGGCTAATTTTATTTTTACTGACACTTGGTTTATTATCCGGTTGGAAATGCGCTCAAGCCATCACCCCAGATAATGCACCGACCGAACTGAAAAATTTATTGACACAAATTGATACAGCAGCTAGTCAAGGTAATGTGACAAAAGTAATGCAGTTTTACAGTCCCAATTTTACTACTGGGGATGGCTTAACTCACGCCAATATGGAAAAAGCCTTGGTTGGACTGTGGAAACGATATCCACAATTAAAATACAGTACCCAATTGCAATCTTGGAAATCAGAAGGTAATGTCATTATCGCCGAAACGGTGACTAATATAACTGGCTCACCCTCTCCTAACAACAATAACTTAACTTTGAATGCGACAATTAAATCTCGTCAGCGTATTTCCGGTACACAAATTGTCCGTCAAGACATTTTGACCGAACGCACTCAACTTACTTCTGGTGCTAAACCACCGCAAGTTAACATTAATTTACCACAGCAAGTCCGAGTCGGACAGCAATATAATTTTGATGCGATCGTTACTGAACCCCTTGGTGATGATTTTCTTTTAGGCACCGCTTTAGAAGAACCGATTAAACCAGAAAAATATCTCTCTCCCACATCAGTAGATTTAGAATTGCTGACAACAGGGGGACTTTTTAAAGTTGGACGCGCACCAGCTACTCCTGGTAGTCAATGGCTTTCTGCCGTAATTTTACGCGGACAAGGTGTGACGATGATAACTCAACGATTGCAAGTTGTGAAATAAGTAGATGGTTGGTTGTTGGTTGATAGTTGATAGTTGTTGGTTGTTGGTTGTTGGTTGTGAAAAAATACTCCTATCCACTAACAACTATCCACTAACAACTACCGACTAACCACTACCCACTAACCACTAACCACTAACCACTAACCAATAATGATTCAAAATCAAATAGTTTTAATTACTGGTGCAAGCAGTGGTATTGGTGCAGCTTGTGCAAGAATTTTTGCTCCAACGGGTGCAAAATTGATTTTAGCAGCGCGTCGCCAAGAACGTTTGCAGCAGCTAGCTTCAGATTTAAATAAATCTAGTAGTGATATTTATTTATTACAGTTAGATGTACGCGATCGCTTGGCTGTAGAATTAGCCATATCTAATTTACCTCCTGAGTGGTCAGACATCGACATTTTAATTAACAATGCTGGTTTGAGTCGCGGTTTAGACAAACTCCACGAAGGCGATACTCAAGATTGGGATGAGATGATTGATACCAATATTAAAGGTTTACTTTACCTCACCCGTTATGTTGTCCCCGGAATGGTGAAACGCGATCGCGGTCATGTAGTAAATATTGGTTCCATTGCTGGACATCAAACTTATCCCAAAGGAAATGTATATTGTGGCACTAAAGCCGCAGTGAAAGCAATTTCTGAAGGCTTGAAACAAGACCTTTTAGGAACTCCTATACGTGTAACTTCTGTCGATCCGGGTATGGTAGAAACAGAATTTAGTCAAGTACGATTTCATGGGGATGGCGATCGCGCTAAACAAGTTTACCAGGGAGTAATTCCCCTGACACCAGATGATGTGGCTGATGTGATATTTTTCTGCGTCACCCGACCAACTCATGTAAATATTAATGAAGTTATATTAATGCCAGTTGACCAAGCTAGCGCCACCCTAGTTAATCGCCGAACTTAAAATGGTAGGCATTGCTGAATTGATGTATGAATCCGGATGTAAAGACGTTCCGCCGGAACGTCTCTACATGCCCTAAATCACCACAAAAAATCCGATTGCGAACCGTATTGCTACGTCTCTTGGGTAGGCGAAAATATTTCTAACTATTTATAGCTTGATTAGTTGTATGATGTTTTATCGACAACAAACCTGTGATTTTCAACTTTAACTAAGACACCAATACCGGGTAATGGTTTGCGATCGCGTAAATCGTTAAATTCCACTTTTGCACTCACACCATCGGCTGAAAAACCACGCTCATTCAACACTTCGTAGAGCCTCTGGCGAGTATAATTTCCCTTAGTGCGTTTGAGTGCTTCAACCATCGCCATCGTCGCATCATAAGACATTGCAGTTCGCCAATTCACGTCTCCAGTTCCCCAAAGCTTCACAGATTCCTGCTCAAATTTCGAGTTAGGACTATTACTTCTGTGCCAGCGAACGGCAATTCTCAGTTTATCAGGTGGAATATTACTTTGACTTACAGTTTCGAGATATGGAGTATCTGCACCGAGTATGGTGATATTTTCGCTTTCGTTAATGATAAGTGTTGCCGCAATTCTTGCCACTTTATCGCTAAAGGCTAACATGATTACTTCTGCATCACTTTCTTTTGCTTGTCGCAAACAATTTAATACTTCAGTTGTGCTTTGAATTACCGGGCACTCGTTAACAAGCTGTTTTCTATTTAGAAAGACAACACTTTCAAATTCTTTCTTTAAAGATGCAGCAAATGTCTCATTAGGTTCATAAAAAATAGCTACTTTATTCAATTTTTGATACACGATATATTTGATTAGTTTATCAGCCGCAGCCGAGTTATCTGGAGATACGCGAAAAATGTAGTTATTTAGTTGAAAAACAGAATCTCTAACAGCAGTACTCGTAGGAGATATAGCCACCATTTTCCCATCATAAGATGGTGCAGCTTTTTGTATACTATCGCTGGTATAATAACCGATAACTCCTAAAATATTTTCTTGAGTAGCGATCGCATCAGCTATTTGCCTAATTTTATTCTTCTGCCAACCTGTACTCACAATTTCCAGAAACAGAAGTCTTCCGTTAATGCCCTGATTCTGATTAAAATTATCTTGAACGTGAGCAAATCCGCGCAACATTTGTTCGGCAATGTCATTTGAACCATTAAGCTGATCGTCAATAATGGGAACAGTAACGGCAATTTTTAGAGGATTTTTTGCCATAGCTGCTTTTGCATTATTTAGATAAATTCGTGCTTCTGGATCATTTTCATTAGAAGCAAGGTAACTTTTAAAATATTCAATAGCTTGGTTGAAATTCTTTTGCCCAAATGCAGTAGTTCCTCTTATCTTGTCAGCAAAAATTGCGTCAGGAATCTTAGGATTTTGCGGAATCAGAATTTGTTCCCCGCAGCTAAAGCCTGATTGATTTTGAAAATCGCAAATAGGGGGATGTGTCAACCAGGGAATTAAGAATGCGATCGCACTTCCTAATAAAACTAATCCCATTGGCAAAAAGAACTTCTTAATCAACCTCTTCAGCCTCAAAGAAAAAGTTGTAGTATCCCGAATTGTCGTATGACTAAATTCTTCAGATTCACGCGGATTTTCCCTATTACCAGAAGGCTTTGAATTTGGCGATATTTGCCCAGAAAGAGCAGTAATTACTGACTCAGCAGACTCATAACGATCCTTTGGTTGATATGACAACATCCGATCTAAAATGTCTGCCAGATTATCGTTTACATTAACGTATTCTCTCCAAATCCACCTATTTTGATTCCAAAGCTCATTGACATTTTTACCTGTAAGCAAACAAATACAGGTTGCAGCTAAAGAATATAAATCTGAGGAAAAAAATATTCCTTTACCAGCTAGTTGCTCTGGTGGTGCAAATATCGGAGTTCCCATTGCCATTGATTGCTCAACAGGGATTTTTGGCTCTAATTTACGCTTCACCGCAGCACCAAAATCTATCAAATAAAGCGTTCCATTTTCATGACGAATGATATTAGAAAGCTTGATATCTCTATGAATAACTTGTCTTTTTTCATGTATGTACTTGAGGACGTTCAGGAGTTGACCTAAATCCTGTAAAACTTCAGCTTCTGAAAATCGACCTTTCTTGTTAAGTTCCTTATCCAAAGTTTCACCTTGGACATATTCTTGCACTAAATAAAATAATTCTTTGCGGAATTCTTCTTGTGATTCATTTGCTGCTGGCAATTCAAAGTAATCATACAATTGAGGAATTTGTTCATGCTTAATATCTCTCAAGGCTCTTGCCTCTTCCTCAAAAGACTTTTTTATCGATTCAAGCTCGGAGTCTGAAAAAGGATTTCTAAAAGTATTTCTCGGCTGCAACTGTTTGACAACACACTGCTGCTGAAGGTGAGCATCCCATGCACGAAATGTCTTGCCAAATCCTCCCCATCCTATTTGCTCTAAAGGTAGGTAGCGAGTCTTCAGAATTAAAGTCATTCCACAGCTACTACAGTATCTCTGCTGGTGGCTCCTCAGATTGAGGAACTCATCAGGGACTTGGTTTTCCGGATGCCGACAGTTAGGATTAGTGCAGTAAATATTCATTTGAACTGAGTATTATTTCAGTATAATAAGCCATTTTATCTAGGATGCAACACGGAAAGTAATAAAAAAATTAGGCGTTGCATTTCTTTAGCTACAAGTCTAAATTTACACCCGCTATGAATCCGAAATTACAGACGAATAGTTGCGTAAGTCTTGGGGAAGTCAAGGTTGATATAGCTATTAGTCAAACCGAATTTTCAAGTCTTCACCCTCCCATCCCAGAATAGTGCTTTAATCCCCGATGCCACGGTAAGCGATTTAGACCGATAAACACCAAAAAACAACCAATCATTTATTATTAAACACTTAATTTGTTAGATACAGGCGATCGCTTGCTGAAATCAATAAAAGCGATCGCCATGTTTCGCTGTCTAACAAACCTCAGATAATTTCCGTATTTGTACTGAGCTAAAAACATTTGATCGTGCATATCTTAAAATATCCTGTTTGTATCAAGAGAAGCAAAGTATCTCCTTATTGGATTGAGAAACTTCACCTGATAGCGTCTAATCGCCGAAATTTATGTGTTTACTATGCAAAAGCAAAAAAACAAATTCAGTCACCTCACTGCAATAGAAAGAATTTACCTATCATTTCCAGCAAAGTTTTTATTGGAAAAAGACCTGTTGAAAGGCAAAATATTAGATTTTGGTTGTGGCTTGGGGAATGATGTTAAATTATTACAACAAAAAGGTTTTGATGTTACAGGATATGATCCTTATTATTTTCCAGAACAACCTCATGAAAAATTCGATACAATAATTTGCTTTTATGTTTTAAATGTTTTGTTTCCGGAAGAACAAGCAAATGTTCTCATGGAAATATCACACCTGTTGAAACCGGAGGGCAAAGCCTATTATGCCGTTAGAAGAGATATAAAAAAAGAAGGTTTTCGAGAACATTATATCCATAAGAAACCTACCTATCAGTGTACTGTGAAACTTCCCTTTAATTCTATTAAATTAGACGATAACTGTGAAGTTTATGAGTATATTCATTATAATCGCCAAAGAAATTCCAACAATAATTGTATATTTTGTAATCCTTATACTCATCTAAGTTTTTTAACCGAATCTGCTACTGCTTATGCAATGTTTGACGGATATCCTGTAAATAAAGGTCACGTTTTAGTTATTCCTAAACGCCATGTGAGTAATTATTTTGAGCTACCATTGAAAGAGCAATCTGCTTGCTGGCTGATGGTTAATAAAGTACAAGAAATTCTTACCCAAAAATTTCAACCTGATGGTTTTAATGTGGGGATGAATATTAATCGAGATGCGGGTCAAAATATGATGCACGCAAGTATTCATATCATCCCCCGTTACAAAAGTGATACCGTCGGTGCTAAAGGTGGGATGAGAAATGTGATTCCCAAAAGAAAATAGTTTGTAGGTTGAGTGCGCTTATACTAAGTTGCACATCATAGATATGACCTCACCCCCTACCCCTCTCCTTGCTAAGGAGAGGGGAGATAAAGCTATGCTTTATCGGGGTGAGGTTTTATATATCTTACTCAACCGAGAACCGCTATATTTTCATTGCGATCGCTTCTATTTTCATAACGATCGCTTCAACGTTTGTGACGACAGCTTCTATTTTCATAACGATCGCTTCAACGTTTGTGACGACAGCTTCTATTTTCGTGACGATCGCTTCAACGTTAGTTGCGATCGCTTCTGTTTTCATCCGTAAAAATGTTCCACTGGAACGTCTCTACAGTATGCGTAATTTGCGCTCTCATCATATTAGTCAACCCAATTTACAACTCGCACACCAGGAATTTGCTTAAAATGGCGTGTATTCCGCGTTACTAACGTGGCTCGATTTGCTATAGAAATACTCGCAATCAGTAAATCGGCTTGTCCAATTTTGCGTAGCTTTGAAACTGCACGCAAACGTTCAAATTCATCTGCTGCACTTTGGCTGATTGGGATAATTAAAAGCTTCTGCAACAATTCTTCTGTGCGAAATAGAAGCTCTTGCGCTTTCAATAAATTCGTTCTTGTTTCCGCTTTCAGAAGATAATCAATGCGTCCACGTAACACTTCGGCTTTTGTAATTATAGTAATTCCCACCTCTGGATCTTCTACAGCCCTTAATCGCTCAATTACATTTGGGTTTCCTGCATGAAGATGGGTTAGGGTGTCAGTATCAAGCAAGTGCATTAGGTATCGCAATTATCATCTACTTCGGAACGTCCTCTAGCGTGATAAATTGTTGCTCTTAGTTGGGCAAGCGAATCATCATCTGCTAAAGCTCCTGCCTGTTGAAGGAGCATGGAACGACTGCTTTCTCGACGCAACCAGTCATCAATTGCCACCTTTAAAAACCTCCAATCGTTTTCAATTTTGCGACCGGGAATATTTCCTTGAGAGACTTGACGTAGCAACGCTTCCACAGGTAAACGCAAATATTCTGAGGCTTCTTCAAGGGTGAGAACGTCTGGTAATGTAACTTGCTCCATAAGCTATCTGTAATATGCGCTATGTAGATTTAATCGTAGCAGAGATGTTGGCTTGTTAAGAAGCGTTTATTTATGCTCGTCTATATTTCACTGGTGCGATCGCACTGCAAGAAAAAATAAGAATGCGATCGCACTACAATAAAAACATCAAAAGCGCCTTCTTCCCCATCATCCTAAACCTACTGCTGAATCTTTCTAATCACCTCCAACGCTTGTTGGTAAAACTCTGTTTTTCCTTGTTGTTGAAACAGTTCAGCCGCTTTTTGTAAATCATTAATTGCCCCTTGCTTATCTCCCAAGTCGTTGCGGGCAAGACCCCGATTGAGGTAGGCTAGGGCGTAGTTAGGATTAATCTTTAGGGCAGAGTTGTAATCAACAACAGCCCCTTGCAAGTCTTTTAATTCACTGCGGGCATTACCCCGATTGAGGTAGGCTAGGGCGTAGTTAGGATTAATCTTTAGGGCAGAATTGTAATCAGCAACAGCCCCTTGCAAGTCTTTTAATTCTTTGCGGGCAAGACCCCGGCTAACGTAGGCATTGACATAGTTAGGATTAATCTTCAAGGCAGAGTTGTAATCAGCAACAGCCCCTTGCAAGTCTTTTAATTCATAGTGGACAACACCCCGATTAAGGTAGGCTAGGGCATCGTTAGGATTAATCTTCAAGGCAGAGTTGTAATCAGCAACAGCCCCTTCAAAGTCTTTTAATTCATAGTGGACAACACCCCGATTGAGGTAGGTTAGGGCATAGTTGGGATTAATCTTCAGGGCAGAATTGTAATCAGCAACAGATCCTTGCAAGTCTCCCAAGTCTTTGCGGACAAGACCCCGGTTGTTATAGACTTCGGCATCGTTAGGATTAATCTTCAAGGCAGAGTTGTAATCAGCAACAGCACCTTGCAAGTCTTTTAATTCATAGTGGACAACACCCCGGTTATTGTAGGCACTAGCATAGTTAGGATTAAGGCGAATTGCCTCTGTTAAATCAGCGATCGCCCCTTTAAAGTCTTTATCCCGATACTTCTGATTAGCTTTGATAAAGAAATCATCAGCTTTCGGTGCAGTAGCCACAACATCCGGGAGACGCACTCCCACATCCACCCCCACTGCTAACAACTGCCGCAATGCTGAATAAATAGTAATGCCTAAACCTGTTATTATCTTAGTCTCGCTTTTTTCGCCGATACTTTCCTCATCAGCCCTACCGTGAATTGCGATGAGTTCCCCCTGTTCATTCAACACGGCACCGCCGCTCATACCTCTTCGCGTCACGTTATCATAAAGGATATTGTAACCTTCACGTTGGGGCGCACCGTTAGCGTTTACCTGTCCTTTATTCAGGAAGTAATCAGGGTTGTTAATACTTGCTGTCTTCGCGGGATATCCAGCTACATAAACTGTAGTGGTTCGCGTCGCTTTGTCAGAATCGCCGATTTTCGCGACTTGATAACTGTTGCTACTGCTAAAAGAGGCTACTGCTAAGTCAACTTGTTTATTTAAAAGTTTGATATTATTAAGTGCATAACTTTGCTTATCTGGCAAGATAATTTGAGGTTTTGTCGCTTCTTTCACCACATGATATGCCGTCAGCACAGTGTAACTATTGCCAGCACGTTTGATAATTACTCCCGAACCAGCAATACTCGGATTTTGAGCGTCAACAATCCGCACAGTAATTTCTTTACCAATCTGTTCTACTTCTTGTGCAGATAACCCTAGCGCAACTTGCGACTGCACCAGAACAATTGATACGCCAAACAGTAGGGGTGAAAGTGCGTAATAATATTTCATATCATGTCGGTTTTCTTAACATTAATAAAAAGATTGCCTTGTAGAGACGTTCCAGTGGAACGTCTCTTGATATCATTTTTAAATCAATTTATTCAGAAAGTAAGGTATTAGGATCGATGCCTTGAGATTGCAAATAGACAATAAGTTTTTCTTTCTGCTGACGTTCAATTTCAGCACGTTGATGTTCTTGTTCTACCCTTTCTACTCCCCAGGGCAATAAATTACCTGACTCATCCCACCAACGCAACCAATAACCCGTTCTCGCTTCTTTTGTTCCTTGCCAAGTACCTAAAAATAAGCTCATTGAATCAATCCAATGAAGTCCATCTGAATTAGGTTGCTGCAATTCATATCGACCATTTTCGAGTTGGTAAAATTCTAATAACCCTCCATTTTGGTCAAAAATTATGTAAATGGGAACTTTGAGAATTTGTTCGTAGAAAAACCATTTTCCAGGGGGATAAGTTCGTTTAACTGAATACTCTCCCCCATCGTTATCGGAAAGAAATTCCATCACAATTGCGGGAATATCTCCTTCTAAATTGGGTGTATAGCTTTTGCGTTCTCCTAAATTTTGATTAACTGTTGGAATATAAAGCCAATCTGGTGCTTTAGCGATAAATTGCTCGTTTAAAGTAGCGCAAAGAGCAAAGTTTGACGCAATCAACATTTGAGGTTGAATAAATCCGGCAATTTCTAAGCTTTCACGCAACGCACCTGCTAAAATTGGCTGTGATGTATTTTCCACAGGTTCATCCTCAAGTTGAAAATTCTCTGGTAAAGCGTCCCAAGAAATTGCCAGTTCAGTCAAAGATTTTCCTTCACCGATTTGGGTTGCCATAATTGCTGCCTTTTGGTGGAATTGCTTTTATTTTATCGGGCTGAGGTTAATTCGCAAATGGCACGCTTGTTAAAAGTTTTAAATCTTCCCATCCGCTAATAAAGTTAGAATACTAACAAGATTTAATCTTGTAGCATCCCGACAACTGTCTAACATGATATGAAAGCATACGAGTTTCCTGCCCAAGTAACTACCGAAGGCAAAATTGAATTACCGGATACGATTTTGCAACAATTGTCGCATAATCAGCAAGTTAAAGTTATTATTTTAGTTAATGAGCCAAGGGAAGACGAAGAAGATGACAAAGCCTGGAATCGTCTTGCTAGCGAGCAATTATTGAAAGGCTACAGCGAAGAAGATGCTATTTACGACAGAATATAGGCTATGCCAAACTATCAGCATGGTTCTGTTGTCTTGCTGGCACTGCCTTTTTCTGATACAACCACATTTAAACTTCGTCCGGCATTAGTACTTTTAGACACAGCAGATGATGATATTGTAGTGTCACGCATCACTAGTCAAATGCTTCAAACGGCTTTTGATGTACAAATACTGGAATGGCAGCAAGCAGGGTTAATGCGTCCGTCAGTAGTTCGGTTGCATAAAGTGAATACAATAGAAAAGGTTTTGGTAAACCGTCAGTTAGGAATTCTACAACCAAACGACTGGCAACAAGTTTGTCAACGCATTCAAGAAATATGGTCTTCAATTTAATAGACATTGGTGTAATTGCTTTTATTTTATTGGGATGAGGTTGATTCGTGGCTTTTTTTAACGCAAAGGTGAATCAGTCGGCGGAGTCGGTTTCCGTCCCGTCGAACTGATGAACCCGTTCGCGCAGCGTCTCGAAGAGAAGGGAACGCTAAGGTAAGCGCAAAGGTACGCAGAGTCTTTTTGAGATTTTATTCCTGATGAATCTTGACTATTTGCATCACTCGTGCATCATATATATATGTGGTATTCACAGAATCCAAGAGCGAAAATAGAAGATACAGGCTTTGTTAAGAAAGCCTCGCGTTAAAATTGGAGTCTGTAGAGAGTGGTATTACAAGTAGAAAAAAGTGCTTACGAAGCGAAAACTCAAGAAATTGCCAAACAGCTTTTAGCTGCGACGCAAGAAAATCGTTCTTTGTTCGCTGCTTTGCGCGATCAAATGCGCTGGGATGATAAATTGCTAGCTTGGGCGATGAGTAATCCTGGTTTGCGGGTGCAGCTATTTCGCTTTATCGATACTTTACCTGCTTTGAATAGTAAAGCAGAAATTGCGGCGCATTTACAAGAATATTTAGGAGATGAGTCTGTAGAGTTACCGGCTGCTTTGAAGGGAATGCTAAACTTTGCTAACCCTGATTCTATGCCGGGACAAGTTGCTGCGACAACTGTAGGGACTGCGGTTGAAACTCTAGCGCATAAATATATTTCTGGGGAAAATATTAAACAAGTCATCAAGACGGTTGAGAGACTGCGTAAAGAAAAAATGGCTTTCACCATCGATTTGCTTGGTGAAGCGGTAATTACTGAAACTGAAGCGCAATCTTATCTTGACCGTTATTTGGAATTGATGCAACAACTTGTGGAAGCGTCTAAGGGTTGGAGTCAGATTCCGGCAATTGATGAAGCGGATGTGGCAAAAGTTCAGGTTTCTGTAAAGTTAACCGCGTTTTATTCGCAATTTGACCCGTTAGATGCTATGGGTAGTGAGGAGCGAGTAAGTTCGCGGATTCGTACTTTGTTGCGTCGTGCGAAAGAGTTAGGTGCTGCTGTTCACTTTGATATGGAACAGTACGCTTATAAAAACTTAACTTTCAGTATCTTGAAAAAAGTCTTGTTGGAAGATGAGTTTCAGCAACGTACAGATATTGGGATGACAATTCAAGCGTATCTGCGGGATAGTGAGGAAGATGCACGTAATTTGATTGCCTGGGCAAAAGAGCGCGGTTATCCGATTACAATTCGTTTGGTGAAGGGTGCGTATTGGGATCAGGAAACGATTAAAGCTGCACAAAAACACTGGCAGCAACCAGTTTACAATGATAAGGCGGCAACGGATGCGAATTTTGAAACGATAACGCAGTTGTTGTTGGAGAGTCATGAATATGTGTATGCGGCAATTGGTAGTCATAATGTAAGATCGCAAGCAAGAGCGATCGCTATAGCTGAGAGTTTAAATGTCCCCCGGCGTTGCTTTGAAATGCAAGTGCTGTACGGTATGGGTGATAAACTAGCTTCGGCGTTGGTTGATAAGGGTTATCGAGTTCGAGTTTACTGTCCTTATGGAGAGTTATTGCCAGGAATGGCGTATTTAATTCGCCGTTTGCTGGAGAATACTGCAAATAGTTCGTTTTTACGGCAAAATTTGGAGAATCGTCCGGTTGAGGAGTTGATTGCACCACCAAATATAGAATTGTCTCACGCAAAGGCGCAGAGGCGCAAAGAAGAGGAGGAGGGTTTTGTTGGTGTGGCTGATACGGATTATGCTGAGGAGGAGGCAATTAAGAGGTCGAAGGAAGCTTTGCAAGGTGTTCGTCAGCAGTTTGGGAAGACTTATTTACCTTTGGTGAATGGGGAGTATGTCCAAACTCAGGAAGTTGTTGATTCTGTTAATCCGTCGAATTTTAGGGAGGTTGTGGGGAAGGTTGGGCTTCTCAGTGTGGAACAAGCAGAAGAAGCGATGAAAGCTGCAAAATCTGCTTTTCCTGGTTGGAGGAAAACTCCGGTTAAGGAACGTGCGGCGATTTTGCGGAAGGCTGGGGATTTGATGGAAGAACGCCGTGCTGAGTTTTCCGCTTGGATTGTTTTGGAAGTCGGTAAGCCTGTGCGGGAAGCGGATGGTGAGGTTTCTGAGGCGATAGATTTTTGTCGCTACTATGCGGACGAGATGGAACGGTTGGATGAGGGTGTTAATTATGACGTTCCTGGGGAAACTAATCGTTATATTTATCACCCACGGGGAATTGCGGTGGTGATTTCTCCTTGGAATTTCCCGTTAGCGATCGCTTGCGGAATGACGGTTGCTGCTTTGGTTGCAGGGAATTGTACTCTCCTCAAACCGGCGGAAACTTCTTCTGTAATTACGGCTAAATTTACAGAAGTCTTAGTTGAAGCGGGAATTCCTAAAGGTGTTTTTCAATACGTTCCTGGTAAGGGTTCCCAAGTTGGTGCTTATTTGGTGAATCATGTAGATACTCATGTCATCGCTTTTACAGGTTCGCAAGAAGTTGGTTGTCGAATTTACGCAGAAGCGGCAATTCTCAAACCGGGTCAAAAGCATATGAAACGCGTAATTGCAGAGATGGGCGGGAAGAATGCAATTATTGTGGATGAAAGTGCTGATTTAGACGCGGCTGTGGTGGGAGTTGTGCAATCGGCGTTTGGTTACAGCGGACAAAAATGTTCTGCTTGTTCGCGTGTAATTGTGGTTGAGCCGATTTATAATACCTTTGTGGAGCGCTTTGTCGAAGCGACGAAATCGCTAAATATTGGTGAAGCGGAGTTACCAAGTACTCAAGTCGGACCTGTGATTGATGCTGCGGCACGCGATCGCATCCGGGAGTATATTGAAATAGGTCGTCAATCAGCGAAAGCTGCTTTGGAAATGTCAGCGCCTGATAATGGCTATTTTATCGGACCTGTGATTTTTAGTGAAGTATCGCCAGATTCAGCGATCGCTCAACAAGAAATTTTTGGTCCAGTTGTGGCAGTAATTCGCGTAAAAGATTTTCAGGAAGCGTTGCAAGTGGCGAACGGGACAAATTACGCTTTGACTGGAGGACTCTATTCTAGAACTCCTTCCCACATTGAACAAGCGCAGTCAGAGTTTGAAGTTGGCAATTTGTACGTTAATCGCAATATTACAGGTGCGATCGTTGCCCGTCAACCTTTTGGTGGGTTCAAGCTTTCGGGAGTAGGTTCTAAGGCTGGTGGTCCCGATTATCTGCTACAATTCTTGGAACCGCGCACAATAACGGAAAATATTCAACGTCAAGGTTTTGCTCCGATTGAAGGTGCAGATTAATTTGGTATAGGTGGGGTTTCCCCACCTTAATTTTATATCGAACCGCCAAGAGCGCCAAGAACGCCAAGAGAGTTTGATGAGGGATTTAGTGGTTAGGTTAGCGGATTTTTCTGAGGATTTTTCGCAGATTAAGGCTATTAGAAAGGTCGTTTTTCAAGAGGAACAAGGGGTTGAAGAAGCTTTAGAGTTTGACGGGAAAGATGAAATATGCGACCATTTGATTGCTTATTTGGATAATCTGGCTGTGGGAACGGCGAGGATGAGATATTTGGATGATAAAACTGTAAAGATAGAAAGACTTGCTGTTTTATCTAGGGTTAGAGGTCAAGGGATTGGTAAGAAAATTATAAATGAGGCGCTGTTAATTATAGCAAACAAAAAGATTCCGGAAGTTGTGATTAACGCCCAAGTGTATATAAAAGGTTTATACTACAAGTTTGGTTTTGTCGAAGAGGGAGAAATATTTATAGAAGCGGGTATTCCCCATGTCAAAATGAGGAAAAAGTTGTAGAGACGACGATTTATCGCGTCTCTACAGAGTTAGGATTTTATATAAATTTATAATTTATAATTCTGCACTTTTAACCGATCGCAGAAGCGAAGCAATTTATGACTGCCAAAAAAAAGCGAAATAAATATAGTAGTATAGTGATTCTGGGGATAATTTGGCTGTTAGGTGCTTTATGCGATCGCATTTGGCTGACACTAGATCGTTCAATTCCAGGTTGGGATCAAGCAGATTACTTAACCGGCACGTTAACCTATCGGCAAGCGTTACAAAATGCTCAATGGTGGGATGCAGAATGGTGGCGAAGTTTTTGGCTACTATCTTCTAAAATACCGCCTTTAACTTACATCATTACTGCTATTGTTCAGAATATCTTTGGTACTGGTGCATATCAAGCCACTTTAGTAATGCTGTTATTTAGCGGGATTTTGCTCTGGTCAGTCTATGGCTTGGGTAAACTGCTATTTAACGAGTCTGTAGGTTTATGTGCCGCTGCATTATGTCAAATTTTACCAGGTCTTTATCACCTGCGTTTAGAATTTCTCTTAGATTATCCTCTCACATCTGTCGTTACCTTAAGTTTTTATTGCCTCACAGTTTGGAAAGTTAGAGGAGATAGGGAGAGGGGGAGACAAGGAGAGGGG
>CASBQA010000171.1 GCA_949127635.1 Nostocales cyanobacterium PMM_0069
ACATCGAGCAACGGAACTACATTATCTGCATCTTCTGTAACCGAAAAAGAAGTCAGCAAACCTTCCGTTGAGCCAATTTCTGTTATTCCCAAAGAGACATCGAGCAACGGAACTACATTATCTGCATCTTCTGCAACAGAAAAAGAAGTCAGCAAACCTTCCGTTGAGCCAATTTCTGTTGTTCCCAAAGAGACATCGAGCAACGGAACTACATTATCTGCATCTTCTGTATCAGAAAAAGAAGTCAGCAAACCCCCCGAACCAACTTCTGTTGTTCAATCAGAGACATCGAGCAACGGAACTACATTATCTGCGTCTTCTTTGCCGGCATCAAATAACACTTCGGCAAAGCCACCAGAGGTGAAAAAAGACCCGAAAGAGCCAATTTCTGTTCTTTCTAGGGAACTGAGCGACACTACATTACCCCTATCCCCTCCGCCAGAAATCAAGGTAAAGCCACCAGAGGTAAAAAAAGACCCGAAAGAGCCAATTTCGGTTATTTCTAGGGAACTGAGCGACACTACATCATCTGGATTTCGTCAGCCACAACGACCGTCCCGTGGACCTGGAGCCTTACCACCCATGAAAATGGGTTTATTGCTGATTCTATTTTCAACGGTGTTGTCGTCGCTTTACAACGTCGCTATTAAGGCAATTTTTCAGCCAAATTCCCTAATTTTGGGTGCGTTTCAAGTTGAGCAGTTGATATCGCCGACGTTGGGAAATTCTCTGTTAATTTTGATGCTGAGGATGCTGGTGGTTGTACCACTAATGTTAGTTTTAGCGCCGATGATGCATCAGCGAGTGTGGCAAGATTTACATTCCTTGGCTGACTCAGTACGGGGAAATCCTTCTCCTGCGAAAGCAGATACACGACGGGTATTGATATTGTCACTTGTGAGTGGGTGCTTTTTGTTTTTGTCTCAGTTGCTGATATACTTGGCGATTGGTCAAGTAGCAACGGGGATGGCGATCGCACTTTTCTTTATTTATCCGATGATTAGCGGACTATTGTCTTGGTTTTTGTTCCGCGATCAACCAACATTATTTCGTATCGGTGCGATCGCATCGATTTTTATCGGTGAATTGTTGATCTTGACTGGGCAAGCTAATGCCGGTATTGGTAATAACTCATTTGGAAGTATGAGTGCGATCGCTTCTGGAGTGAGTTTCGCTATTTACGTAATTCTGACGCGGATTTGTGCTGCTAAATTGCATCCTGTCACATTTACTTTAATTAACTTCGCGACTATGCTATGTTTGTGCCTCATCGGTTTGATGTTGCCTTTACCAACTAGCTCAAGTTTGATAGTTGATCCCAACCGATTATTAGAACTTATCTTAAGCGCTTTTATCTTGGGTGTAATGACCTTGGCATCTTATGTGTTGAATAACCTTGGAATTAGCAAACTTAGTGCAACCCGTGCCGCAATATTCGGAGCCAGTGTCCCAGTTTTAACTGTGATTTTGGCTGGGTTAATTATTCAGGAAACGTTATCAATGGTTCAGGCTTTAGGAATCTTACTCATTACTTTTGGTGCAGCCGCATTTAGCTTAGAAAGAATACGCGCATCTTAGGGACTGGGGATTGGGGATTGGGGATTGGGCATTGGGAGGATGAACTCCTTGTCCCTCTGCTCCCTCTGCTCCCTCTGCTCCTCCTTGTCCCCAGTCCCCAGTCCCCATACCCATAATAGTTGTGTCTGCGTGTTATAAAGTACGGGTAATTTTCCGTTATACTACCAAGAATACTCTTAAATAACGCATAATTAAATAATCTGAAGTGAAGATATTGCCTTCAGTTGGGTGTATACTACTTACTTTCCTTTAGCTGATAACTGTGTAAACGTGCTATTCAACTGTCTGTAATATGAGTAACGACATAGATCTGATCAAACGTCTTGGTCCGAGTGCGATGGATCAGATCATGCTTTATCTAGCTTTTAGTGCCATGCGGACTAGTGGGCATAGGCATGGGGCGTTTTTAGATGCGGCAGCAACGGCAGCAAAGTGTGCAATTTATATGACCTATCTGGAGCAGGGACAAAACCTGCGAATGACGGGACATTTGCACCATCTTGAGCCGAAGCGGGTGAAAATCATTGTTGAAGAAGTGAGACTTGCGCTGACAGAGGGCAAGCTGCTGAAGATGCTTGGTTCGCAAGAACCGCGCTATCTAATTCAGTTGCCTTATGTGTGGATGGAAAAGTTTCCTTGGCAACCGGGGCGATCGCGCATTCCCGGTACAAGTCTGACGAGTGATGAGAAAAGGCAAATTGAACAAAAACTGCCGCAGAATCTGCCTGACGCTCAATTAGTCAGTTCTTTTGAATTTTTAGAACTGATTGAATTTTTGCATAAGCGATCGCAGGAAGACTTGCCCGAAGAACACCGGATGGGCTTGAGTGAAGCTTTAGCGGAGCATATCAAGCGCCGTCTGCTATACTCAGGCACCGTCACAAGGATTGATTCTCCTTGGGGAATGCCTTTCTACGCTCTCACCCGTTCTTTTTACGCTCCTGCTGACGATCAAGAGCGTACATACATCATGGTCGAAGATACCGCTCGGTATTTTCGCTTGATGAAAGATTGGGCAGAACGGCGACCAAATTCGATGCGAGTCTTGGAAACTATGGATGTGCCACCAGATCGATTAGAACAGGCTCTGTCAGAATTGGATGAAGTTATCCGCGCTTGGGCAGATAGATATCACCAAGAGGGTGGAGTTCCAATGATTTTACAGATGGTCTTTGGTAACAAAGAAGACTGATATCAATAGCGATTAGCCCAACGAATTGCTAATCGCTTTAATTCTTGGGGGGATTGGTGGGAATTGGGGTGCTCTCAAAAACTGGTTGGATATTTTGTTGCGATCGCGTTGCCGGTATAAACGAAGGTAAATAACCGCTCACCGCTCGGTCACTCGCATCAATACAATTATCCATTGCTTGCACAGGAGCAGAGTCAGTTTCTGCACGCAAACCCACAACACATTCAGCGAAACGCACTGGCAACAAACTGCGAGTACAGTAACCTAAAGCTGCTGGGTTTACAGCCTCTTTAGCATTTGCACTAATACCGATTACACAAGTGGCTAAATCTTCCGGACGCCTTGCTTGCTTACAAGATTCGAGTGCCTCCGTCGCGGCAATTTGCGTTTGTTTCTGAATTCTCGACACGCACAAAGATAACTCTTTCGGACGCAGTGCGTTTGCACAACCAATAGATGCTGCATCAGGAGTTACGCCGACACTTAAAAGCCTACCAGCACAAGCACGGTAATCATTCGCGTAAGAGGCGGTGACAGCCATACCAGGTAAGGAACTTCCCACCCATCCAGTTACAGCCAAAGCTGGTACTAAAAAGCGAATTGTTTGATTTTTTAACATTCCAAAAGCAGAAAAACCGTGTTTATTCGGACTTTTGCTGATTTTTTTTGCGATCGCTAACATTGCCATTCTCCAAACACCCAAGCATATGCTATCTCAAATTGGGGAAATGGGCACAAGGAAGGGGAAAGGGAAAGCGCTCTTGGAAAGCAGGGGAAATGGGAAAGGGACGGAGTTATTTAAAATTAGTAAAAATATTTAAGATTACTTCTTCCCCTTTTCCCTTTCCCCTTTCCCCTTTTCGCTTTTATAATAGAATGTCTGGGTAAAATTAAACAGGATTTAGATTAAGGAAACACATGTCCCGATATAGAGGACCACGCCTCAGAATTACTCGCCGCTTAGGTGACTTACCAGGATTAAGTCGTAAAACCGCTAGACGCGCTTATCCACCAGGTCAGCATGGTCAGAACCGCAAGAAGCGCTCTGAGTATGCCATTCGTTTAGAGGAAAAGCAAAAGCTCCGCTTCAACTACGGTCTGACCGAAAAGCAATTGCTACGTTATGTACGCAAAGCTAGACGTGTTACCGGTTCTACCGGACAAGTGCTGCTGCAATTGCTAGAAATGCGCTTGGATAATACCGTTTTTCGCATGGGTATGGCTCCCACCATTCCAGCGGCTCGTCAGTTGGTAAATCACGGTCACGTAACTATTAATGGTCGTCCCGTGAATATTGCCAGCTACCAGTGCCGTCCTGGTGAAGAAATTGCAGTCAGAAACCGCGAACAATCGAAGAAGTTGGTAGAAGCTAATTTGCAATATCCCGGTTTAGCTAACCTTCCCAATCATCTAGAGTTTGATAAAAACAAGATGCAAGGCAAAGTTAACGGTGTGATTGAGCGTGAATGGGTGGCATTACAAGTTAATGAACTACTCGTAGTTGAGTATTACTCACGTCAAGCTTAATGAGGCAATAGGGACTAGGAATTAGGGATTAGCCCCCTATGTTTGTGTATTCCTCTATACTCTTACCCCTAGCCTCTAAGCTCTATCCGCCAATTTGCGACATGGTGCGAGAATAAACACCGGTTGTTCCCGTGTCGCGTCCTTTAAAGTTGATTTCTGGCTTGATTGCCAATAAATGTTTAACCTGCTCTCGCAATTTGGCGGTGCTGACACCAGCGCGGAGAGCAGTTTTCAAATCAAGTTGCTCGCTTTCATTTAATAAACAAGGACGCAGCCAGCCATCTGCGCTCAAACGCATCCGGTTACAGCGATCGCAAAAACATTCCGACATCTGACTGATAAATCCTAGTGTCCCCTTCGCACCCGGTATTTGAAATACATCAGCAGGTCCATTACCACAAACTTGTGATTCTGTCAAACCCCAACGTTCGCGGATTTGTTGCCGTAACTCAGCAGAAGAAACCCAACCGCGATCGCCAAATAATTGCGAATTGCCAATCGGCATAAATTCAATAAATCTAACGTGCCATTGTTTGTCAATACTCAAGGCAGCAAGATCGAGAATTTCGTGGTCATTAACACCGGGAATTATCACCACATTCAGTTTGAGCGGGTCAAATCCCACTTGGTATGCCATTTGTATGCCTTTCCAAACATCTTCCCATCGAGAACGACCACGATTGCCGATGATTTGGTCAAATATATCTGGGTCGAGAGAATCTAAGCTAATATTAATCCGTCGCAGACCTGCATCGTAAAGGTTTTGCGCCATTGACGCGAGTAAAAAGCCGTTGGTTGTCATCGAGAGGTCTTGAGTTTGGGGGAGAGATGCGATCGCCCTCACCAAATCTACCACACGCGGACGTAACAGCGGTTCCCCCCCAGTTAAGCGAAAGCGCGTAAAACCAACAGGGATAAACACCTCTTGAATGAGGGTGAGTAGTTCCGCATCTGTTAATAGCTGTTGCTTGAGGATATAGTCTAATTCTGCCCCTTCCGGCATACAGTATTGACAGCGAAAATTACAGCGATCGATTAAACTTATCCGGAGGTAATCTACCTGGTTCATAATTTTAGAGATTTATCTTCTAGTCTTGATATGCAAGACGCGATTTTTGTCAAGTGATAATAGTTTGCTTGATAAATTTTATTTAGATGCTTTTAAGCTAACGTGAATTTAGCTTGATTGTGGATTTGGCATAACACAATCCGCCATAGGTTATAAACCGAATGGTTAAAAGCAAAAGTCCTATAAATAACAGGACTTACGCAAAATAATCAGAAAACGAACTTTACTAGGCACAGAGAACACAGAGAAATAAGAGTTTGTTGCCGTTTTTGCGTAAGTCCTAAATACTCGCTTCGATATGGATTTCAGTCCATTTTAATGGACTTGGGCTATTAGCCTAGGACTTATAGTCCTAGGAGGGATTGAAGGCTAACTAATTTCTTGCACTCTACTTATCTAAAAAATCAATTTTCACCGCCACATTGAATAAATCCCGCTTGGTGCTTAAGTTTTTAACCTCACCCTCATTCAAAGCAACAACATACGGTTCACCAT
>CASBQA010000172.1 GCA_949127635.1 Nostocales cyanobacterium PMM_0069
CTTTAGAAAGGTAAATTTAACTTTTTGTAATAAATCTGCCCGGAGCGGCGAAGACTATATGAGACTGTAATATATGCGTTGTAAGGGTTTTGGCAAAACTTAAGAAAATATGAAAACAGTAATATTTTGCTTAAATATCGACCAAAAATTAAGTTTTGTTACGAAAAAGGTTTGCTTTTCTCAGGTGCAAGCCTTGTATGTAAAGGATTTGAGGCTTATCTTATCTGTGCAACTTATTTCTTCATAATTTGTAACAAATAATGGATCTATGGCGTTGTATAAACATAAGCTGGAGGGGTTAAAGAACAGACAAAAGTTAAACAAGGCAATCAATTCGTAAAGGTTGCTGGTTTCTCATAAAATCACCCCAGTTTCTCATAATTTTTCTTTCAGACAGTGAAAGAGTAATGTGAGAGGAGTTGAGAAACAGTTTTATTTGAAGTCTGTTGTTTAGCAGTTCCGTATTGATAAAACATTGCCAGTTTTAATCAAGACAGCACTCAACTAAGGAATTAGGAGAAAAGAGTCCATGTTAGACGCATTTGCAAAGGTAGTTTCTCAAGCTGACTCCAGAGGCGAGTTTTTGAGCAACGAGCAACTTGATGCATTGAGCAACTTAGTGAAAGATGGTAACAAGCGCTTGGATACCGTCAACCGCATCACCAGCAGTGGTTCCAAAATTGTTACCGACGCTGCTCGTACTTTGTTTGAAGAACAGCCTAATTTGATTGCTCCTGGTGGTAATGCTTACACCAACCGTCGCATGGCTGCTTGCCTACGCGACATGGAAATCATCTTACGCTATGTAACCTACGCTATCCTAGCTGGTGATTCTAGCGTGCTTGATGACCGTTGCTTGAACGGCTTGCGCGAAACATACCAAGCTTTGGGTACACCTGGTTCTTCCGTGGCAGTTGGTGTTCAAAAAATGAAGGATGCTGCAATCAGCATTGCTAACGATCCTAACGGTATCACCAAAGGCGATTGCAGCCAATTGATTTCTGAAGTAGCTGGCTACTTTGATCGCGCAGCTGCTGCGGTTGGTTAATTTAAAACAAAAAAAGTCCAAAGCCTAAAGATTTAGGTTGATAGGCAAAAGCTACGAAAAAAGAAGGAGATTATACACAATGAAAACACCAATTACCGAAGCGATCGCAGCTGCTGATACCCAAGGACGTTTCTTGGGCAACACTGAACTCCAAGCCGTTAACGGTCGTTTTGACCGCGCAGCTGCCAGCTTAGAAGCTGCTCGTGGATTGACCTCCAATGCTCAACGCCTAATTGATGGTGCAGCTCAAGCCGTTTATCAAAAGTACGGTTACACCACCCAAACAACAGGAACTCAATTTGCTGCTGATTCTCGTGGTAAAGCTAAGTGTTCCCGTGACATTGGTCACTATCTACGGATTGTTACCTACAGCTTAGTAGCTGGTGGCACTGGACCCTTGGATGAGTACTTAATTGCTGGTTTGGATGAAATCAACCGCGCCTTCGACTTGTCTCCTAGCTGGTATGTAGAAGCTCTGAAGCACATCAAATCTAATCATGGTTTGAGTGGTCAAGCTGCTAACGAAGCTAACACCTACCTCGACTACGCAATCAACGCATTAAGCTAGATAGCGATCGGGCCCGGAGAGGGATGCAAGTGCTGGATGAAATCACCTAGCAGTTGGATCTCGCTCCGGGCATCGTTTTATCTGGAATATAGATAAAAAATACTTATCACACGCACGCAGCAATAGCAGCCGACGTAGTGCTTTCGACAAGGGGGAAATAAAAATGGCGATTACAGCAGCAGCATCCAGGCTAGGAACAGAAGCTTTTAGTGAAGCAGGACGAATTGAACTGCGTCCCAATGCCACGAAAGAAGACGTGGAAGCAGTGATTCGTGCCGTGTATCGGCAAGTCTTGGGAAATGACTATTTGATGGCATCAGAACGCCTCAAAAGCCCAGAATCACTACTGCGGGATGGCAATCTAACAGTGCGGGAATTTGTCCGCAGCGTTGCCAAATCAGAACTTTACAAAAACAAGTTTTTCTACAATAGTTTCCAAACTAGAGTAATTGAACTCAACTACAAGCATTTGTTGGGTCGCGCTCCCCACGATGAGTCAGAAGTAGTTTATCACTTGGATCTATACGAAAACCAAGGATACGACGCGGAAATAGACTCATACATCGATTCAACCGAATATCAAACCAACTTCGGCGACAATATTGTGCCCTACTATCGCGGTTTTGATGTGCAAGCAGGTAGCAGAACTGTCGGTTTTAACCGGATGTTTAGGTTATACCGGGGTTACGCCAACAGCGATCGCTCGCAAGTAGAAGGCACAAAATCTCGCCTCGCACGGGAATTGGGAACCAATAGCGCTTCCTCAATTGTTGGACCATCAGGTAGCAACGATAACTGGAGTTTCCGCGCCAGCGCAGATGTAACACCCAGAAGAAATATGGGTAACGCAGTTGGTGTAGGCGATCGCGTTTACCGCATCGAAGTAACCGGACAGCTAAGTCCTGGGTATCCCCGCGTGCGTCGCAGCAGCTACGCGATCGTCGTACCCTACGAACGGCTTTCTGAAAAGATGCAGCAAATTCAAAAGCAAGGTGGCAAAATCGTCAGCGTGTCACCAGCTTAATTGGTAGTAGGAGCGTTGGAGCGTTGTTATTCTTGACAACTAACCACTAACTACGCTCCAACGCTCCAATGATGAACGCAAAATACTAAAGGAGAATTAATCATATGTTCGGTCAAACCACAGTTGGTACCGGTGGCATTTCTAGCGCAAGTAGCCGGATGTTCCGTTACGAAGTCACAGGCTTGCGGCAAAACTCCGAAAACGACAAAAATAACTATGAAATCCGTAACAGTGGCAGCGTGTATGTCACTGTTCCATACAATCGGATGAATGAAGAAATGCAGCGGATTACCCGCATGGGCGGCACAATTGTCAAAATTGAGCCGTTGACAGCTCAATCAGCACTTGGCGCAGATAGCCAATCTCAAGAGCATAATTAAGACTCTTGGCAATGAGAGAAAATGACGCGGAAGAACATCTAGCAGAAAACGCACCACCGCTAAACTCTGAAGAAGCGATCGCCAATCTGACATCACCAGATACAGGTCTTCGCTATTACGCAGCTTGGTGGTTGGGCAAATTCCGCGTTAATTCCTCTTCTGCTATAAATGCTTTAATTGCAGCGTTAGAGGATGAAGCCGACAGAACAGAACTCGGAGGCTATCCTCTGCGACGCAATGCAGCAAGAGCGTTGGGGAAATTAGGCGATACACAAGCTGTTGATGGCTTAATTAAGTCCTTGGACTGCCCCGACTTCTACGTGCGTGAAGCATCTGCCCAATCTCTGGAAATGTTGCGTGCCTCAGAAGCCGCCCCAGCACTGGCTTTACTGTTAGAAGGGGGTGTTGCGGCAGCCATCCAAGTACCCGGACGCCCGCACTTAGTCCAGCCCTACGAAGCCGTATTAGAAGCTTTGGGAGCGATTGGGGCAACAGAGGCTATTCCCCTAATTCAACCTTTCCTAGACCATCCACTACCACGAGTGCAATGCGCCGCAACTAGAGCAATGTACCAACTAACACAAGATACCAGCTATGGCGATCGCTTAGTGAAAGCATTGGACAGCGACGATCTGAAATTGCGCCGCGTTGCCTTGGGGGATTTGGGTGCAATCGGATATCTAGCAGCAGCAGATGCGATCGCGATCGCAAAAGTTGAAAATAGCTTCAAACTCATCGCCCTTAAAGGATTGTTAGAACATCAACTCCCATCAGAGTTAGATGCACTTTCACTTAATGATGACACCATCCGAGTGATGAATCTGATGGATGCGCTTTTGTAGTTATTAGTTATTGGTTAGTGGTTATTGGAAAGAGTGTTAGTGGTCAAAAACCAACAACTAACAACTCTAACAACTAACAAACAACAACTAACAACTAACACTCTTAGCAATGACTAAAGAACTAATTCGCGCCGTCGAGTCGGCTGATTCACCTGCCTTGATGGTGGCAGCAGTGCAAAAGTTGGTAGCCGCGAAAGATGAAGCGGCAATTCCTACCTTAATTGCTGTGTTTGGTTATAACAACCCAACCGCAGCTTCTTTGGCAGTTGCCGGACTCGTGGAATTGGGGGAAGTAGCAGTGCCACAGTTGCTCTCTCAAATTGATGATTATAACTATGGCGCACGGGCTTACTCAATTCGTGCCTTGAGTGCGATCGCTGACCCCCGCGCCATAGAAATATTAATCACAGCTGCTGCCACCGACTTTGCCCCAAGTGTCCGTCGTGCCGCTGCCAAAGGGTTAGGAAACTTACACTGGCATAAATTGAACGATCAAGATCGCGCATCTGCCCTGTCTCGATGTTTGGAAACATTAGTCAATATTTCTACTGACTCAGACTGGTCAATTCGTTATGCTGCTGTCGTCGGGTTGCAAGCATTGGCGAAAATTCCTGATTTGCGATCGCCTATTCAGGCTAGATTCAAAGAAATGCTCTTTAGCGACACAGAGAAAGCAGTCTGTGCCCGCGTACAACTAGCACAATTAGCAGTGTAAAGATGCCATTTATCGCGTCATGGATTTATATCATAAAAAAAGGTAAAAGTCAAGATGACAATTCCACTACTTGAATATACTCCCAACTCGCAAAATCAGCGTGTTGAAGGGTACGAAGTACCTAGCGAAGACACCCCACAACCTTATCGGTTAACACCAACCTCTGAAGATGCAGATATTGATGCCATCATTTGGGCAGCATATCGCCAAATCTTCAGCGAACACTTAATTTTAAAAAGACATCGCCAAGCCTTTTTAGAATCACAACTGCGAAATCGGGCGATTACCGTTCGCGATTTGATTCGCGGATTAGGTAAAACTGAGGTTTATTGGGAACTAGTTGGAGAAACCAACTCTAACTACCGCCTAGTTGACATCAGCTTAAAGCGGTTTTTAGGACGTGCTAGTTACGGCAAAGACGAAGAAATTGCATGGTCAATTGTCATTGCCACCAAAGGCTTGCACGGTTTCATCGACACCTTGCTTGACTCCGAAGAGTATCTAAACAACTTTGGCAACGACATTGTACCCTTCCAACGCCGCCGCTTCAAAGATAGACCCTTCAACTTAGTTAACCCCCGGTACGATGCATATTATCGCAATCGCCTATTGGGACAATACTTAGAAGGACGTTCCTTTTATCAAGCGGTACGCACAGGAGAATCTGTACAACGCGGAGTTCGTCAAGCAATTCCAGACACATTCTTGTCAATGGCTGCGAGTATATCACCAGGCGGGATGAATTACCAGCGATCAAGCGATCGCGCCAGAAATTACATTTCAAGTATCGAGCTGCCTGAGTCGTCCAATCAAGTTACACAAACTACCGTCAAACCTACAGCAGTTGCTTTGCCTTATCGTTACATCCCAGCAAACAAGACAATTTAGTAAATGGGGTAATGGTTAGTAGTTAGTGTTAGTAGATAGTCCATAGCTGTTAAACATCAACTAACAACCATCAACCAACAACTAACAAACAACAACAAGACAAATACCAATGTCAATCCCTCTACTACAATACAAACCTAGTTCTCAAAACCAGCGCGTAGCCGGTTACGAAGTCGGTAATGAAGACACCCCCAGAACTTACCGCATAGAAGACTATGGTTATGAAGGCGAAATCCAAAACTTAATTTGGGCTGCTTATCGGCAGATTTTCAGCGAACACGAAACCCTGAAATTTCACCGCCAAAAAAACCTAGAATCTCAATTGAAGAACCGCGCAATTACCGTGCGCGACTTTATTCGAGGTTTAGCAAAATCTGAGGCGTTTCGGCGTTTGGTAGTAGAGACAAACTCTAACTACCGCATCGTCGAAGTTTGTCTCAAACGGCTTTTGGGGCGCACGTCTTATAATAAAGACGAAGAAATCGCTTGGTCAATCAAGATAGCAACCCTCGGTTGGGGTGGCTTTGTCGATGCATTGCTAGATAGTGAAGAGTATCTAACCAACTTTGGCGAGAATACAGTTCCCTATCAACGGCGCCGCTACAAAGATAGACCCTTTAACTTGGTGACACCTCGCTACGGTAATTACTGGCGCGATAAGGAAGAAAATGAGCGTTACAAGTCTGGCGATATCAGTAACTTCCTAGATATGGCGAGTGGAATTGAGATTAGGACAGTTAAAATTGCACCAGTTAGCACTGCTAATATCCAAATCCCTGACATGACAAAGAATACCAAGCCCCAAGGTGTTCCTGTTTCTATTAGTTCCAGCGCTAGTTTTCCCTTCCGATAAATCGATTTGAGATTAAATATAAAATCCCAAATCCAAATAAGAGACAATAAACAAAGAACGAGGATTTTGAGCAATCAAACCTCTTTCAGTTTTCAGTTTCTCTTGCAATGACGTTTAATTCATTAATAAATTACGAGGAAGATTGCAGCATGGCACTGCCATTACTTCAATACAAACCCAGCAGTCAAAATCAACGAGTCAAAAGCTTTGGCAAAGCTGATTTAGATGAAGAAACACCATACATCTACAGAATAGAAGATGTCAGCAGCTATACTGACATGCAAAATATCATTTGGGCAAGCTATCGCCAAGTTTTCTCAGAACATGAGATTCTCACCTTTAACCGCCAGAAACATCTGGAATCTCAACTGAAAAATGGCTCGCTAACTGTACGCGACTTCATCCGTGGTTTAGCCAAATCTGAAGCTTTCTACCGTTTAGTTGTCTCAGTTAATAACAATTACCGCTTAGTAGACATTTCCCTCAAGCGGTTTTTAGGTCGTTCTTCTTACAACAAACAAGAAGAAATCGCTTGGTCAATTGTGATTGGCACCAAAGGCTTTGGCGGCTTTGTTGATGCCTTAATTGATAGTGAAGAGTACGCCAGTGCATTTGGCGAAAACACCGTACCTTACCAACGCAAGCGCATGGAAGGACGCCCCTACAACTTGGTTACTCCTCGTTACGGCGAAGACTTCCAAGAAAGAGAAGGCACTGTTACAACAGACTGGCGTTTCACTCTGGACAAATACTACAGCGCCAAGTCCAAAGAACGGCGCTTGCCAGAAGGCGACCCTGGTAAGTATGCGGATATGGCAGCCTCCATCGATACCTCAAACAATTACGCGCAAAAGATTTCATCTTTTGACCTCGGCGATTTTCTCAGCCTCGTGCCATCTCGTGGTAGACGCTAGGATTTAAACTAGAAATACCTGAAATTTTATACTGGGTCTGGTTTCCGTGTTTATGTGACAATTAGCTGATAGTTTCTCTGTTAGCTAGGCGTTGCGTTAAGTGGAGACTAGACCCAGTAGTTTTTTGTACTATAAAAAAGCGCACAATGAAATCCTCAACTAACTTTATTGTCATTGATTTAAAATTATTAGTGGAATAATTGAAAGCTACCGATTTTCCTAGGAGAAGTTTCAATGACCAAGGATGATAAAACATATGAATTGTACATTTTAAAAAAAGCTATCAACACTTACCTAGACAAAACTTTCTCAGTTACAGAGGAGGCTTTGAACTCACTTGTGTCTAAACATGATGAAATTGTGTGGAAGATAGCCACAGAAATCTATAGCCAGAGTGGACACAAGGTTGAATTATCTGTAGTACGTGATGTTGTAAATTCTCGGATTGGAGTCTTAAAAATGCATATAGCAACTGAAAAGTCCATTGTCCATAATCGCTTACAGTCCCAAAAAGTTGACGAAGCTCGACAAGCATCAAAGGCAAAGAATCGCTTGACTGAGTTAGCTAGAAAATTAGATGAGTCTGGCAGAGATAAAAGTATGTCCGATCTCTTTCTTAAAGTCCTGAATATAGTTACTGAAAAGTTAAGTGTAGAGTTAGATGCAGTGACTTGAAATAGTCACATCTTAAATGATTTGGGAGCCGATGGACTTCGTGTCATTGAGCTGGCAATGGCTCTTGAGGAGGAGTTTGACATTGAAATACCAGAGGATATATTAGGAGACGGCAGGAGCCATACTTCGTGGTTTAGCAGTTGTAGCAATGATTCAAATCCTGTAGCTTGTAGTGTTGGAGAACTTTTGGATTTTATTCATAAGCAAGTCTCTGCCAGAGATTGAAGTTTTAGTTTGATCGATCGCTTTTTGAGGTTTGAATTAGTGCGATCGCTATTGTAAAATATAAAGATAGCTTAGTTAGCATTTTTTAGAGCTTCATGCAGTTTGAGTGGGACGAAGCGAAAAACCTCGAAAACATTCGTAAACACAAAATTGACTTCGCAGATGTTCCCCAAATGTTTGACAGTTCGATGTTGATTGAGCTAGACGAACGTTTTGACTACAGTGAAGACCGTTGGTTTGGAATAGGCTTTTTAGGAAACGGTGTAGCGGTTGTTGTCTGGACAGAACGACAGGGTGATATCATCAAGAATTATATCAGCACGAAGAGCAAATCGATATGAACGACAACGATTTGAAAAATACCTCTCGTACTAATTGGACAGCATTAGAATCAATGTCAGATGATGATATTGACTACTCTGATATTCCACCATTGACGGACGATTTTTTTGAAAAAGCGGTGTTAAAAGTCCCATCTGCTCAAGGTAAAAACTTGGTTCAACTCGATCCAGATGTCATCGCTTGGTTTCAAGCACAGGGTGGAGAATATAAAACACTTATTAACAATGTATCTTCAAACCCAGGAATTGCAACTGACTTTGGAGGTAGAGAAATTTGCTTGCTCAGACAATTAAATTCGCCTTGAGCATTTTCATATGGCTGATTGTAACATTCTAATTGGCGAGCATTTAAGTTCACAATCCAGTAATCTAAAATTCCAGCTTCTGCATAAAGTTTCAGCTAAAATTATTGAGCTAACAAGAATTGAATTTCTGCATTAAGATTGTAACGAGCAGCTTTTTCCCCAACCTCGAACATGAAAGTTGTGAAGTAAATACGCTGACGTTGCAAAAAGCTCTCTAAAACATGAGCGCGACCCACAATATATTCAGCTTCTGATACCCAAGCATATTCCTGGCGAATGTAAAGAGCGTATTCTCGATATTGGACTGGGTTAGCAGCTAAAATTGCCAAATCAGCATCAAGTAGGACTTGACTATCAAAGTCATCTGCCGCAGCTTGATGATTTTTGGTGTTTAGAATCAGACAAGTTACAGCGCTAATATTACTAAGAGGAATACCCAAATTACTCAGCAATTCATAAGCATAATCAGCGCTTTTTTCTTCATTATTTTCAGCTTTCGTGTCATAAACTACATCGTGAAACCAGGCAGCAAGTTGAACCGCAGCTAAATTTCTGGTGTAAGCTTGCAAATTGTCAATGGTTTTGAGAACGTGGTAAATGTGTTTGAGGGTATGGTAATAGCGATCGCTCCTAGAGTAAGCCTCAACTAAAAGATTAAATGCGTTGTCTGCTGCTACTTGGTCTACTTCAAAACTAGAGAGTGTGTGCTGCCATTGACAAAATAATGATGAATCAAGTTTCATTTAGACTGAGAAGTTTCCAGTATCTCTGTAACAAACGGTTCAATTGCCGATCCAATGCGATCGCCTACAAGTTGCAGTCGCTGTACATCATCTTTGGTGAATTCACACTGACGAAACGTGCCAACATGGAACACACCACTTGCCCCCTCTTTCAGCAGCAAAGGGACACCGATCATTGATTGAATTCCCCTATTCCGCAAAATCGGACTCACAACTTCTACTTTTGACAAATCGTCTACAATCATTTGCTCACCACTAGCGGCTATATGACCTGCAAAGCCTTGCCCTATGGGAATTCGCACAGCTTCTACAATTTCTTCTTCAAGACCGATGGTGGCGCATACGGCTAATTGCTGCCCGTTCTTTGTGGGCAATAAAATCGTAATTGTATCCACATTCATTACTTGACGGATGCAGTCAAGCAGCACGGAAAGCAGATTTTCCAAAACAAAATGAGGAGATACAATATCATTTCCTGTCTGGGCATAACTTAGTTCAGCAGTCTTCTCAATTTGAGCTAGAGCTGCACTTAACTTAATGTCGAGGCGGCTGTTATTATCTAGTACAGCTTGGCGATCGCGGATCACTTTTGCCGGCACACCCACTGCAACCGAGAACGCAGGGATATCTTTGCTAACAACCGATCCTGCACCAATCACACTTCCTTGACCGATGGTGACTCCATCTAATACTGTCACTCCATGCCCAAGCCAACAGTTATCCTCTATAATAATTCCCTTACGAGTCACAGCTTGTTCTCTGATTAACACAGTTAGGTCGGCAAAATTATGATTGTTAGCATATATCCCTGAGTGAGATGCAATCATACAGTGCTTACCAATTTTAATGTTGCCAGGACCAGCGATACAAACGTAAGGAGCGATATATGTATTTTCATCAATATGAATAGAGGTATTTTCTAACGCTCCAATTTCAACACCACGCTCTAGCGCTACTCCCTCTCCAAGAGAAATTTTATTGTTTTCATGTCCTTTTCCATCTAAACGAACATTCTTGAAAATATGCACTCTATCGCTTATTTCTATGCAAGAAGTCCCAAGAAATTCAACACCGTTTTGAATATAAACTGAGCTACCAATCCGGGCAAAAATAGTACGATACAATACATTTCTTAACTTGGCACCGAGAGCAATTGACGGAATCCATCCGAGGAAAGTCGTAAATAAAACTTCTCTTAATCGCATCCATCTTGAAGCAGATTGTTTTGTATTCATTGTTTCATAACTCCAAAATAAGTAGACTGTTCATATTGAAGCAATTACGCTATCAAAAGTTTCAATTATCTGGCAAGAGTCAAATAATACTTTTTTAGTAACCGTTTAGACATCGACCGAATTTAAATATGCGTTATTCAGAACCTTTGTAGAGACGTAGCATTGCTACGTCTCTACATTCTTGGAGCATTGCTACGTCTCTACATTCTTGGAGCATTGCTACGTCTCTACATTTTTGGAGCATTGCTACGTCTCTACATTTTTGGAGATGTCTTTTATTTATAATTACGTCTGTAATGATAATTAAGAAAACTATTTACCAAGACTAATACAAATGATAAAAATATTAATCTACTTATGATAGGATGATGCTAAATACATAAATGTATCTCTGGATAGATGAATTATGGAAAGTTTGAACAAGGCTTTTGAATGGAAGAATTTGCTTTCTCAATGCAGATAAATTAAGCAAAAATTCCCGGCGGATAATATTGATGTAAGTTATAATTTTTGCGACATTGTGATGCCGATCGCACTCCAAATTCAACACATCTGCCGAAGCGATCATCAACTTCAGGCGATGTGCAATTAATTCCAACTGCTGTATATCGCGTTCGTTAAAGTCATGAGAATCAAACGTACCGACGTGTAAAACTCCAACCAATTGTTCATTGATCGGTATTGGGATACCAACAAGCGATCGCAAACCTTTCTGGCGGAGAATTGGACTGAAGACTTCCACTGCCGACATATCATCAATTATCATCGGCTGCATACTAAGAGCAATACGACCAGCAATTCCTGACCCAATAGGAATACGGATCTCTTGTTCAATCTCCTCCTCTAGTCCGAAAGTTGCGTATACAGCCAGATGCTGTTGGTTTTCCACAGGAAGCAGCAGCGTTACTGTATCTACCGATATATACTCTTGCAGCCACTTAAGTAGCTTGTTAATAGAAGCAACAACTTTAGCTTTTGTGTTATTTCTCCTGTAACCGACAACTACATTCCAGCCTCTATAAGGCATTGGTTGACCAGTGTGATTTCCCCAAAATATCATGCTTAACTCCAGGATTTTTTAAGCAAATTATAACTTTTTCATTTCCAAAAATCGGTGTAAATGCCACCAAATGAAGTTGTCAGACAAAGCGATCGCATTTTTGTGTAGTCAAAATGAAGCATATTGTGTGGTGAAGTATACTAAAATCAATAGAATATACAGCGCTACAATATAAACCACTCTATTTTCATCGAAGCCTATGGAAGTTTTAGAACTCAAACGCGAAATCGAAACGTTATCTAATCGCCTGGGTAAAACTCAGGACTATCTTTGACATCCCTGCACTGACAGCTAAAATTCAAGATTTAGAAAAAATATCCGCACAGCCGGAATTTTGGGACAACCAAACCCAGGCTCAAGAAACTTTACAAGAACTTGACAACCTGAAAGTACATTTGTCGCAGTATCATCAGTGGCAAGCCAGCTTAGAAGATACCCAAGCAGTTTTTGAGCTTTTGCAGTTAGAAAGCGATGAGGGATTACTCCAAGAAGCCGAATCTACTGTCACCAAGCTTAATCGCGAACTCGACCAATGGGAGTTACAACAGTTACTTTCCGGTCAATTCGACGAAAAAGGCGCAGTACTGACGATTAACGCCGGCGCTGGTGGAACAGATGCCCAAGACTGGACAGAAATGCTGTTGCGGATGTACACTCGTTGGGCAGAAAGGCAAGGTTATAAAGTTACTTCTAGCGAACTTTCCGAAGGTGATGAAGCGGGAATCAAATCAGTAACCATAGAAATTACAGGTCGCTATGCCTACGGCTATTTGCGCTCGGAAACAGGCACTCATCGCCTAGTGCGAATTTCACCCTTCAATGCCAACGGCAAACGCCAAACTAGTTTTGCCGGGGTGGAAGTGATGCCGCAAATAGACAATACCGTAAAACTAGATATTCCAGATAAGGATTTGGAAATTACCACATCTAGAGCAGGTGGTAAAGGTGGGCAAAATGTCAACAAAGTGGAAACAGCAGTCCGAGTTGTTCACCTTCCCACCGGTCTTGCCGTCCGTTGTACAGAAGAACGCAGCCAACTGCAAAATAAAGAGAAAGCTCTTGCCCGTTTGAAAGCAAGGCTGTTAGTTATCGCTAAAGAGCAACACGCTCAAGAAGTTGCCCAAATTCGGGGTGATATGGTCGAAGCCTCTTGGGGAAACCAAATCCGTAACTATGTGTTTCACCCTTACCAAATGGTAAAGGATTTGCGTACCAATGTGGAAACTACAGCGATCGCCGATATCATGAACGGCGAAATTGACATGTTCATCCAAAGCTACCTGCGGCAAGAAAACCAGTTGGTTGAAAGTAAATAGCAATTGGGGACTAGGGACTAGTCCCTAGTCCCCAATTGCTATTTACTTTCAACCAACTGGTTTTCTTGC
>CASBQA010000173.1 GCA_949127635.1 Nostocales cyanobacterium PMM_0069
CAACACTGGGAATTAATGGATTTGTTCAAAAATCGCGATGATTTGCCAATGTTTATCGCCATGAGCTTACCAGAACTTTCAGTGGAAGAACAGCTGCATTTAGTTGATTTGTTGCATCCAACTCAACGTTTACTAGACTTTTGGTGTGGTCATCCTGACGAAAGTAGAACTTTTGTACCAGTTTATGAGTGGACATTAAATGACTGGCTGATGGCAAGAGTACATCTCCATCCCCAATTAAAAACACCTCAGATCCAAAAGGATTTGATGGACTGCATTACTCAAGAGCGATCGTGGTCTGTTGGTAACTATATTAATCTTCCCATCAAAGCGCCTGTAGAGATAGATAGTGCGATCGCAGCTTGTTTGCTACCGCTATGGGAAGGAGAACAGGCTTTCACCTCGTTAGTGGAACGCTGGCTGTTGATTGAACCACGGGATATTGTCAGCTTAGAACCGATGAGTTACCAAAAAGCCTGTAATGAAGTTCAAAACCTCTTGTACAAGCTAGAAGTCTTTTTATACGTGCTTTTAGAGCGGGTTACATAAAAATTGTGAGCTACTTTGCCAAAAGATTTTTCCCAAGGTGATATGAAAGCGCTAAAAGTGGGCAAGTTATATCTAGAACTCACCAATCTAATTAAACACCGCACTTTAAGGAAAAACCCATGCTTAAGCCAGAATTGCAAGCAAAATTTCTCCAACACCTCAACGGTAAGAAAAAAGACGATGAAGGTTTTACTCTTATTGAATTACTAGTAGTTGTAATTATTATCGGTGTATTGGCAGCGATCGCTTTGCCTTCACTACTTGGTCAGGTGAGTAAAGCTAAACAAGCGGAAGCAAAGCAAAATATTGGTGCTATTAACCGCGCTCAACAAGCATATTTCTTGCAACCACAGCAATTTTCTGATACTCTGGCTGAGTTAGGAATTGGTATCAAAAGTCAGACTGATAACTACAATTACACAGTGTCAACTACTACACTCGTTACTAATTCATTTTCTCAAACAAGAGCAATTTCGAGAAAAGCTGCGTTGAAATCCTATTTTGGAGTAGTGGGTACAGCCATTGGGGACACTGCTACATCAGAGGTATTAACTCTAGCAGCGGCTTGTGAATCTCTGAACCCGACAACAACCGTGGGAACTGCTACAGCATTTAACACAGCTTGTGCTAACGTTCCAGGCACTTCAAACTTCACCGACTTAGGCAAGTAAGAAAAAAGCAGTTTTTCCAGTTAATGTTTTTAGTCAAAATCGCCTAAATTTTCTCTTTGACTGGGTAGTGTGATTGCACATTACCCATTTTACTGTTACAACTTTTTGGTAAAAATCCTATGTCTTCTTTAATTGCTCCCGTCGAATGGCAGCAACGTGCTGCACAATACTTGATTCAAGGAAACTACACTCAAGCTGTAAATACTTACGAACAGGCAATAGATGTAGAGCCTGATGTCAAGTTTCATTATTGGCATTTAGGATTAAATTTGCTATTGCAAGGTCAGGATGTGGAAGCACAAACGACTTGGTTCATGGCAATGTTAGAAGGTGAACCAGAACAACTTGAACTATGGAATAGTGAATTAGTACAAGTTTTGCAGACAGAAGCGGAGAGGAGAGAACAACTCGAAGAATATACAATTAGCTTGAAAATTCGCCAGCAAATTAAAGAAATTAATCCTCAAGAGATTAATAACCTATTATATCTTGTGCCGCTGGCTATTAAGCTAGATACATATACAGGAGAAGAATTAACCAAACTTGGTTTAATTGAAATACTAAAGTCAAAATCACCATCACAAATAGATTTTGAACTGTTACAAGACGTTTTACAGACTCTTTTAGAAGTTGCAGCTTTGTTTCCATCAACGCTAGATTTTATAGAAACTTGCTTACCTTTTTTTGAAAAAAAACCTGTAGACTTATTAAACATTGTACTTCCATCGGCTTTGGAAATAGGTTACTCTCAAAGATTTCCCAAAATTGCCGCATCATTATGTGAATTATATTTACGTATCGATGAGAAAAATATAGAAGTTATATTTCATTTAGCAAGTTTTTATCAAAATTACAATGAATTTGACAAGGGTATAGAAACAGCTAAACTCGCCTATTCTTTAGCAACTAATTTGTCAGATATTATTTTTGCAAATCGCCAAGTTTTGCGTGGTTTAATGAGTGCTGGGGGATATTGGGAAGAATCTAATATCGCATCTCAGCAACAGGAAGATTTAATTTTATCACTAATAGAACAAAAACCAACCAACCTAGAACAAGTTAGAAATTTAAGGTTATGTAATGCCAACTATTTTGCAACTTATTTAGAAGATAATCCGAGAAAGTTTAGAAAAATTCAAAATGAATTACTTGAAGTTTGTAAAGCTAATTCGGAAAATTACGCTAAAGAACATATAGAGAAATTTCGTCAAGGACTTGCAGATCGAAAGCAACAAGTCTTATCTCATAAAAAATTAAAAATTGGATATGTATCTCATTGTCTGAAGCGACATTCTGTCGGATGGTTAGCAAAATGGTTATTCCAGTATCATGACAGAGAAAAATTTGAAATTAATGGTTATTTTCTCAATACTAATCCTGTATACGATCCGTTATACGAATGGTATTTAGACAAAGTTGATAAAGCCTACAACTCAAGCCACATTACAGAAACAGCCGAGCAAATTTATCAAGATGAAGTTGACATTTTAATTGATTTAGATAGCATTACATTAGATTCTACCTGTGAAATCATGACGCTTAAACCCGCACCTGTTCAAGCTACATGGTTGGGTTGGGATGCTTCGGGAATTCCTAATGTTGATTATTTTATTGCCGATCGCTACGTTTTACCAGAATCAGCAGACGAATACTACAGTGAGAAAATTTGGCGTTTACCTCATAGCTATATTGCTGTAGATGGTTTTGATACTGGTGTGCCTACAATTTGCCGCAGGGACTTAGATATTCCCAGCAATGCAATTGTTTATCTCTGTACTCAACGAAGCTTCAAACGGAGTCCAGATACAGCACGACTGCAATTAAGAATTATCAAAGAAGTGCCAAATAGCTACTTTTTAATTAAAGGCACCGCTGACGAAAAATCAACGAAAAATTCCTTTTTTCAGCTAGCAGAAGAGGAAGGTGTAGATACCTCAAAACTGCGTTTTCTCCCTGACGTTGCTTTTGAATCACTTCACAGAGCTAATTTAGGCATTGCTGATGTAGTACTAGACACTTTTCCTTATAATGGAGCGACCACAACAATGGAAACTTTGTGGATGTGTCTTCCTTTAGTTACAAGAGTTGGTGAGCAATTTGCCGCTCGTAATAGCTACACCATGATGATGAATGCAGGTATCACAGAAGGCATTGCTTGGACGGATGAAGAATATGTAGAGTGGGGTATTCGTTTGGGTAAAGATGAAGCTTTACGGCAGAAAATAAGTTGGAAACTTAAAGCATCGCGTCAAACTGCACCGCTATGGAATGCTAAACAGTTTACCTGTGATATGGAGAAAGCTTACGAGCAAATGTGGCAAAAATATCTGGAAGGATGAAAAAGAGGGGGAAAGGGTAAGGGGGCTACGGTGTACACACAAGTTATCGAATCACTACCAGCCCTCGAATTACCCCACCCTAACCCTCCCCTTATAAAGGGGAGGGAACTAGATTTTCTTGTTTCCCCCCTTTATAAGGGGGGATTAAGGGGGGTAAAACCCGGATCTCAAAGTAACTCTGATTTGTGTGTACACGGTAGCCTTGGCAAGGAGAGGGATGTCCGGAACGGACAGGGTGAGGTTTTTCACTTCTTTTTGGGTAATTCGATGACTTGTGTATACACCGTAGTCTTGGTAATAGGGTCGTTGTGAGGGTTTAAAAGCCTCCTTTAGATAGATTTTTTAAGCACTGAAGTGCTTACTACTTTATAAAAGGTTTCAAGACCTGCGACAGAGGCTTTATCGTCAAAAAGGCGATCGCAACTCTGTTTGATTTTTTCTGCTATTAGCGATCGCCAACTTGAATCTAATCCTAATTTTACAGCAATCTCGATATATTCGGCTTCATTTTGGGCGATCGCGTCTGTGACTTGAATCATTTTCAGAAAGCTGTCAGAATGACGACCCCGCATAAATTCTCCTGGACACGTAACGATGGGAAGATGGCAAGCGATCGCTTCTAAGGTAGTGTTACCACCAGACCAACTTAAAGTATCTAAATAAACGTCTGAAAGCACATTGATTGCTAAGTAATCAAGCCGTTCTGGAATCGTCAGGAAGACGCAGTAATCCTCGTAATTTAAATTAACTGCGGCAAAAGCTCTTTCTAGACGAGGTTTAAGGATACTGCCGCGCACAAATACGAATGTAGCTTGAGGTACGCGACAAGCAATTTCTGGCAAAATAAAATCATATTGCGGCAAGTATTTATAGGGTGCTTGACAACACAAATAAATAACAGCATCATCCTTTAGATGATAATCTCCGCGGGTTTTTGTGATTGGAGGAATATAAGGTTTGGGGTAAGAAACTCCAATATTAGGTAAGCGAATTAATGTCTCTGAATAATGTTCTTGTGCATTTTCTGGTTCCATTAACTCGCTAGACAAAAAGTAATCAATTGTTGACAATCCAGTTGTTACGGGATGTCCCCAAGCGGTACATTGTATTGGTGCTAGCTGCAAAGAAGCCATTTGCATTATTTGAGCATCCATGCCAATTTCTGGATATACAAGAATATGCAGTTTATCGGCATATATTTGTTGGCAAGCTGCTTCTAAATTATAAGGAATATGCCGGAATACATCACTGTATTGCTGAAATTTTTGTGTGATTGTATCTGGTTCGTTTCCTGTGTAGTAACAGTAAATCTCAAAGTTTTGGCGATCGCAATAACGTAACCAACCAATTAACCAAAGTGTTCCACTATAAGAATGCAGATAAGCTGAAGCGTAGCCAATGCGAATTTTCTGATTTTTATTTAAGGTTGGCATGGTAATAGGTGCAACCCATTCTGGATAATTAGCTGCCATAATTCTCTGGACTAATTTTCCATATTTTAGTTGCAGTTCTATATCGTTTTGAGCCTGAAAAGATAAGTAAAAGTTGGTTAAACGACTTATACCCGTTAAAGCATTTTTTTGCTGTTCCAGATTTTCTAGAGATGTTTGTTGAATTAAGTTTTCCAGTCCGGTTGTAAATCGCTGACGATAGAGAATGATGTCTTCTTTACTATCGTAGAGTGTGGGAACTATTAAATTTTTAAAGATTTCAAAACTGTAATCGTTAGGTAGTGAATTAGATGCTGCATTGGCACTTAAAATTGCTTCTTGGATACGTCCATTTCGCTGTAAGTTGATTATCAATGAAAAATGCAGCTTTCCTTCTGTGGGGTAAAGCTTAATTGCTTCTTGGAGGCAGTTAAAATATTCGTCTAAAAGGTTTAACTGCCTGTAAGACTCGCTTAAGCGACAATAAAGTTCTACATCTCCTATGTGAGTTTCTAATATCTTTTGATATTCAAAGATAGCTTCTTGCCATCTCCCTTCCTCAAAGAATTTATTACTTAAGTAAAAAAAAACTGCTCGTTTTGTTGTGCGAGAAAGTTTTCTAATTCAAACGCGGGAATGTTTACTCTATAAAGTGCAATCGCTTCTTGATTTTCGGCTGATAAAATAATTCTTGCTTGGATGTGAGGTAGCAAAGCTTGCCACTGAATATCAGCCAAATTTACCACTAGAGAAATCTCTAGACTTTCGCTAATATCTATATCTTCTTCCATCAGCAAATTCATCGTCACACCAGATAATAAAAGTTCGGCATCCTCAGGAGAGATATTAGTAGTATCGATTAACAAAGTTATTTTTTCGCTTGCTGGATGAGTTGCGATCGCGCTAATAACTCTTTGCAATTCTAAACCGAGTGATTCTTCTGGCTGTAACCAATCTGGAAATACAATCAAATTGATTTCTCTGAGATTTAATGACAAAAGAGTAGTATTAATTAAGGTAGAACTAACTACTTTTGCCATATTTGACCAAGAAAACTGTTTCGCTTGTTCTAATCCCGCAGCAATTAGAGAGTTGCGAACAGATGGCTTTTGTACTTCACACAATGCATTTGCCATCTCCTCAATATTATCATCTTGCACATATAATGCGGCTTTACCCGCAACTTCTGGAAGTGAAGCGTTGGGACAAGTTATGACTGGACAACCACAAGCGATCGCTTCCAAAACTGGCAAACCAAAACCTTCATATTTAGAAGGATAAATCAGCGCAATAGCACCAGAGTAAGCTATTGCCAACTCTTCATCACTTAGTTGCAATATATGCACGATGCTACCTGATGTATAACCTCTAAAATCTTGGTCTGTTAATCCACTAATTCCTGTGGATACAATATCAAACCCGTAGCTACTAGCGAGTTGATAAAAAGCCTGGAAGAACAAAATACTATTTTTATAACCGCTGCCTGCACCAACTAAAATAAAGTAAGGTTTTGTGATACCATACTTGGTTTTAAAAGCATTCAACTCTTCTGGTTGTGCTGGTGAAAATATTTGATGATTAACACCATTTTGAGCAATTATTACAGATTCTAATGATATGTCAGGAAAACACTTTACCAAGTCTCGTGCGGTATTTTCTGAAACCGCAATATAAGCTGATGCATGTTGAATTCCATAATGCTTTTCTTGCCACATGGGATGATTTAGATTCCATCCAAAAACTTCTGGAATCATGTCATGTGCTAGAAATACAGAAGGTGTTGTAGTCGGTGTTGTGTAGTAAGAAGAGATAAATAAATCAGCACCTTCTTCATCGCAGACTTGCTGTAAAATTTGGCGATCGCCATCTGTGTCACTGTAGTTGTAATGTGGTAAAGTGCGATATCTAATACCAGCAATTTGGGGAGCAGTTCCAGCCCGATCAAGAACAATAATATGCTTCGCAAAGCCGTTGTTTACCCATTCTTCTAATAGGGATTTCCAAACTCGTGCAATCCCAGTTTTATAAAGTTGAAAAAATACTCCATCAATAATAATTATAGGAGATATTTTTGGAATTTCTAAAGTTTGTTTTTGCACCTTTTCTGATTCTAAAAAGCGCCAATTTCCATTAAATTCTTTTTGAGCGATCGGCACTATTCCGTGGGCATTAGCAATATCAATTTTGGTATTATCCTGAACCCACGAAAAATATTGGCTTAACAAAAGTGGAAATTTAGTTTGTTCCTGCAAATCTAACCATTGCGAGACTGCATTTGTATAACCATAATATTTCTCTTTAAATTGCAATTGTTCTTTGGTTACATAAGCAAAATGTTGAAATATTAAACCGAGTTCTTCCGTCTCTCCATGCATAAAAGGATTAATCGCTGCCAAATTATTTAATTTACCATCTGGCAAAGGTTCAACTAATATAGGAGGTTCATGTGCTGCCCAGAATGCTCCTGGTTTAAATCTCCATGTTCTCAACCACTCTTGTTGAGGATTTTCAGCATAACAATTGCGTGTGCTAATAATTAGATTTTCTCCAACAAAATACCAACACCAATAAAAAGCAGCCGTTTTATCAGGATTGTTAATAAACATTTGTCGTGCAATACAAATCTGCTCAACTGTCCACAATTCATCTACATCTACCTGCCACAGCAAACATTCTTCTTGAATATTCACAAGTGGTGCGTTTACCATTTCGCGTTTTCCTTCCCAAAAAATGCCCTCTGGTTTGCGGTAAATTGTGATGTTATCGGGATAAAGTTGCGCTAGTTCGTCTAAATATTCAGTGGTGCCATCATTGCTAAGACCATTATGATGAATTTCATCGCTAATATGTCCACCTAATTGAACGCTCCATGCGGTATCATTCTTTAAGTCTGCGACTCCTTCAACAATGTGCCAATGCCATTTAAAAGGTAATTGTTTGAATACTTCAATGTGGTAGCGGATAAATGGTTGTCCATTCAAGACAATAGTAAAGAGATGAATTGGCAGTGAAGGAAAGGCAATATAATTTTCATGTTTTTTAAATATAGAGTAACCGTTACGCAGAGAAGTATTTTGAGCAATTAGTACATAATTTTCATCAGCAAGTAGCTTTTGATGATTTTTATAGTTTTTAAAGGTATTAATATCGTCCAAACAAATAATTTTAGAACCATAAACATCATCTAATTCTGCACTTCCAGTAAATTCGGAACCATCAATTAATACTAAATCAAACAATTCCAGATGGTTTTCTTGTTTAATTTTTTGAATTCCATTCGCTGATACTTCAGAATTTATTACATACTCAATATCCTGTTGCAACCAACCGAGAACTTGCTCAAGTGGATATAAGTTTAGATTAGTTTGAGTACTGTTATAGAATTCTATAACTTCGTTTTCATTAGGAAACTGTTCTAGAGAAACAGATGAAATGTTATAGCACTTAACAAAAGAATCATTTTCATATTTCTTTTTTAACTCGGCAAATCTAGGTTGTGAAACCTCCATACAAAACAATGTAGGCTTGTTACGATTGTCCTTTAATCCTGTTACAAAGGCTTCGGTACTTCCCCCACCGCAAGATGAGCCAATTTCTAAAACGGTTGTAATATCTTCTTCTCTAGCAAGCTTTTGGATAGCTGCATAAAATTCATCGTTTTTAATTTCGGGGGGAATTAGACGGTTGAGTTCAGAATTAGTCATTTCACTATTCATAGTTATTTAGTTGTTAAAGGTGTTCTTAGTACAGCTTTGTATAAGTTCGTAGCGTTTTTTAACGCAGAGGAGCGCGGAGGTAAGCGCAGAGTGACGCAGAGTTTTTGTGAGAAATTTTCGTCATGAATTTATGCAATATTGTTCTTAGCTTTTTCCTACTTGTTTCTTCATCTGCTCTAACAAAGCTTTATATTCTTTGCGTTCAGGTTGCAGTTTTACCAGTTTCTCTAATGGTTCAATTGCTCCTTTAGTGTCTTTTAGCTGTAGCCTTGCATTTACTAACCCCTCCAAAGCCACTCGGTTTTCTGGTTCCCGCTGCAAAACCAACTCAAAACCCCGCGCTTGTCGTTGTAATGAAGACTCAACAGACGCAGTTGCTGACTGGGGTTTGTGCGACGCTTGTTGCAATACAGGAATCACCGCAAACGCTGTAGAACCGACGAAGGAGATTATAGACACGAATCCAACGATCTTTTGCAGACGCTGCGATCGCTTCATCCGCGCCATCATGTATTCTTTTTCAGATATAGCCATTTTTGAACTGCTTGCTGTAGTAACTTGACTGATTTTGCCTTCAGGTAAAATACAACTATATACGGATTGACTAAATAATCAATACATGCATAAGTCCAATGAAGCATTTTGTCGCTCAGAGCAAAATCGATCTTAATGAAATCGCTCCGATTCTCATCGGTAATTGCCCATGCTCAGGATACCCATCGACAAGTCAGGAACTAACATGTGTAGGAAAATTTCTGGTGAAGAAATGGGAAAGTGCTTGCCTGAATCGATTTGGGCGTTTTTTTACGCTTTGCTGTGGTGCGATCGCCTTTTTTAGACTTTGGAAAAAAAGCAGTCTCAAACAAACGAAAATTATGCTCAATCATTAGGAGCATTGATTAAAGCAACGCGAATCATGGGCATATTTC
>CASBQA010000174.1 GCA_949127635.1 Nostocales cyanobacterium PMM_0069
GAGAACAAGACCCAGGTCCTTTGCCAATGATTCTTTGGCAATATGGATTAGTTACTCTCGAACAGTTAGAACAAATTTATGATTGGCTGGAAACGGCTTAGTTGTGAGTAGTTCATTCAGGAGAATCGACTTATGCCATATGAATGGCTTTTACAAAGGTTGGTAGATAGGGAAATTAACTGCGCGATTTTCTACTCATTTACATATAAATTCACCGAGGCGAGTTGAATGATTCAACTCGCTCTCTCGATTGAGTTATAAGTACAAATTTTTCAATTTAGCTGGTAATTATCTTATTTCCGGTAATTTTTTACAATCTAAAGACGTTTCACCGGAACGTCTCTACGACGGTAGGTATGTTTTTATTATCGCATTCAATTTTATCTAAGTCTAAGGGTAGCCCTACGCCAAAATAGCTCTATGCCAGGTTTAATTTTCAATAAAACCAAAATAACCAAGAGTCTCTCTGAATCTAATTTTAGAGGGGCTTTTTGTTTTTTGCATATTTCCGTAGCTTTACTGAGATTTTAGTAGTCTAAAAAATACACAGTAGATAATATTCCCAGAAAAATATAATTATTGCAAAGATTATGGATTTAAGTAAACTTAAGTGGACTAAGAATATAAATCATCAACACGGTGAAAAGTATTGCGCTTTTGATGCTGATTTAAAAAAAAATTTTCCATTACAGTGGAAAAAAGGGCAAAGAAAAAATGCTGAAAACCCAGACAAAGATGATCTCATCATCTTGAGACAGCGTTGTAAAGTAACGCATATTGTCAAAGTGTGGGATGATAATCCGAAAGAAGATACTAATCCAGAATTTAGTATTTATCGTGAAGTCCAACTAGTCTGGATAGCTGAACATTGGGATATACCTCCAGATCAAGACACTGTGTTTGGCTATCATGTCAATCTTCAAGGAGGTAACGTGATGAAGTTGGAAACTCCTACGTTTAAGGCACATTGGGATAGCCGAGGCGGATTAGCAGGATTTCAAAACAATGTTTTAAAAGTGCTTAAATTAGAATAGAAGTAGCAATACACACTAATTAAACAGGAAACGATCGCACCTTAACCCTATAATTTTCTTTTATGGAAGAACCCTACTCAACAACTTACGGCGCAAAATATCTAACGCGGTACACGCGCTGACGTGACGAATTAAAGACCGACCTCGCACTGCACCAAATCGATATTCAAAACTTTTGACTTCGCCATTTGCTGCCGCTAAACCGATGTAAACTAAACCCACCGGCTTTGTATCAGTTCCCCCACCTGGTCCTGCGACACCAGTGATACTTAGTCCCCAAGTGGTCGCGAGACGCGATCGCACTCCAATTGCCATTTGTTCTGCTACAGTAGCGCTTACTGCCCCAAATTTCGCTAAGTCTTCCGGGTTCACCCCCAGCAGTCCAACTTTCACCGAGTTGTCGTAAGAAATTACCCCACCCCAGAAGTATTCAGAACTACCAGAAGTTTCCGTCAACATCTGCCCCAGTCCGCCACCTGTGCAGGATTCTGCTACTGAAAGCGTTTCCCCATGCGATCGCAATAACTCACCCACCACTGAGGCAAGCGTGTCGGAATCAGCACCATAATAATCTAACCCACCAATGTCTTTAAGTTGTTTCTCAACAGGTGAAATCAATTCCTGGGCTGCGGATTGTGAAGCAGCTTTTGCAGAAACTCGCAAGCGTACTTCCCCTTTTCCGGCATAAGGCGCTACCGTTGGGTTAGGCAAATTTAAATAGGATGATACCTTCTCTGCTAAAGCAGATTCAGCAATGCCCCAAAATTTTAACATCCGACTGTAAATAATTTCCTTGCCCCAACCTTGGCTTTTGAGATAAGGTACTGAGGTTTCTTCCCACATTCGATGCATTTCACTAGGTACACCAGGGAAAGTGAAAATTGTTAATTCGGGACGGGGATGCCAAATTATACCCGGTGCTGTGCCAGTGGAGTTAGGCAAAATTTCTGCACCTTGAGGAATTAAAGCTTGCTTGCGGTTGCTGGGAGTCATTATGCGATCGCGAGAAGCATATTTACGAGTAATATCTTCGATGATGTCAGCGCGTTCTACTAAAGGTACACCAAAAAAATCAGCGATCGCTTCACATGTCAAGTCATCCGGTGTCGGACCAAGACCACCAGTAAAAATAAGAATTTGCGCTCTGGAAATAGCAATTTCTATAACTTGTTTCAGCCGTTCTGGATTATCTCCCACCACCGTTTGATAATAGTGAGGAATTCCTAGCTGTGCTAATTCTTGTGCCAAAAATTGAGCATTACCGTTAAGAATATCTCCTAACAGCAATTCGGTACCAACACATATAATTTCTGCACTCATTACAATTCTTAGGTGATAGTTGATGGTTGATAGTTGATAGTTGATAGTTGATAGTTGTTGGTTGTTGGTTAAATTTCCTGCGATCTACCTCACCCATACCCCTCTCCTTAATAAGGAGAGGGGAGATAAAGCACAGCTTTGTCGGGGTGAGGTTTTGTATTTTATTTAATCCGGATTCCTAACCACTAACCACTATCCCCTAACCAATCCTTTAAGATTGTCGAGCGTGTTTCCAAACTCGCCAGCTGATTAAGCATACCAAAGAGGTGGTAGCACAGGCGTAAGCAATGCCACTGGGTATGCCAGCGATCGCTAATGCCAAACTTCCGACCCATAGAGTTAAAGAGTAAATGAATAAAACCGTCAATCTGTGTGATAAACCAGCCTGTAGCAGTCGGTGATGCAGATGGCGTTTATCTGCACTAAAAGGCGATTTGCCGTGGCGCAGTCGTGCCAAAATTACGGCGGACATATCAACAATGGGCACTGCCAAAATCAGATAAGGCAATAACACGGCAGTGAAAGCAGGGATTTTCACCAAACCTATTACACCGACAGATGCCAGGGTGAATCCCATAAAATAAGCCCCGCCATCTCCCATAAATATTTGTGCGGGGTTGAAATTATAGCGGAGAAATCCTAGTGAAGCCCCGGCTAAAGCGGCTGCAATCAAAGCTGCTGCTGGTTGCCGCATAAATAACGCCACTACCAACATAACTACAGCGGCAATTCCCGACACACCGGCAGCTAATCCATCTAAACCGTCAATCCAGTTTATGGCATTTACCATTCCCACCAGCCAAATAACGGTGATAGGCAAACTCAGCCATTCCAGGTGAACTATTCCGACTGTGGGAATGCTAACAAAATCTATGCTTACGCCTGCTTTCCAAGCACCAGCGGCAACGATAACTTGCATGACTAAGCGAGTCAGGGGAGATAAGTTTAACAAATCATCTGCTAAACCAATCAGAAAAAAGCCAACACCGCCTAAAGTGACTCCCCAGATTTGCCATTCTTTTTCCGGAGGTAGATGTCCAAATCCACCCAACCACCAAACAATTAGTAGAGAAATTATAGTACCCGCGAAGATAGAAACTCCTCCCAGGCGCACCATCGGACGTTGATGCACTTTTCGACCACCAGGTTGGTCTACACGTCCACTTTTTATGCCAATGTTTCTGACATCAGGTGTAGTCCAGAGAACTACTACGGCAGCCACAAGGAAGGCAATCAGATGATAAATCTGAGGAGGCATTTGTATCTTTAATAAGTAGTTTGACTAGAGAAAAATATCTAAAGTGATATATCTTCCTATATCTACTACATTTCGGTCATTAATCAGCATGAGAATAAAAAAGGATAAAGTATGAAGTTTAAGATTTTTTAGCCTTTATCTTTCATACTTTATCCTTTGCTATGCCTTTATGCTAAAGCTGGTAGGGGAATTTCCAAGTGAGGATACAAGGGGAAGCGATCGCACAACGCTGCAACTCGTCGCTGACAATCAGCAGCTACTGTCTCTGACTCTGGAGATAACAGGCGATCGGCAATAATATTCCCAATCTCAGTAAATTCGCTTTCTCCCATACCCCGCGTTGTCATTGCTGGGGAACCCAACCTTAGACCACTGGTCACAAATGGTGACTCTGGATCGAAGGGGACTGTATTTTTGTTTGTGGTAACATTCACAACACTCAACAGTTGTTCGGCTTGCTTGCCTGTCATGCCGACAGACCGTAAATCCACCAACATTAAATGATTATCAGTGCCATTTGACACCAACTTGAAGCCCCGATTTATAAGTTGATTTGCCAAAGTGCGAGAATTCTCAATCACTTGAGCCGAATAAACTTTAAATTCTGGCTTCAGAGCCTCAGCAAAAGCTACTGCCTTACCAGCAATCACATGTTCTAAAGGTCCACCTTGAGAACCTGGGAAAACTGATTTATCCAGCTTTTTACCTAATTCTGGGTCACGGGTCAAGATTATACCACTTCTTGGACCGCGTAGAGTTTTATGGGTAGTTGTGGTGACTACATCACAATAAGGGATGGGATTGGGGTGCAGACCGCTAGCAACCAACCCGGCGATGTGGGCAATATCTGCCAGTAAGTATGCACCGACTTCATCAGCGATGCTGCGGAATTTTTCAAAGTCAATTACACGAGGATAAGCCGAATAACCGCAAATTAAAAGCTTAGGACGCTCCCTAAGCGCCTGCTCTCGAATTTGCTCGTAATCAAGCTGTTCTGTTTCCTTGCTCACACCGTAGTGAGAAGCTTGAAACCACTTACCGGAGACATTTACAGGTGAACCGTGGGTGAGATGTCCCCCGTGAGACAAATCCATCCCCATGATTTTATCACCGGGTTGTAGCAGCGTTAAAAATACAGCAAAATTTGCTTGTGCGCCAGAATGGGGTTGGACATTCGCATGAGCAGCACCAAACAACTCTTTTGCACGGTCAATTGCTAGTTGTTCGATTTTGTCAACGAACTCACAACCGCCATAATAACGCTTACCAGGTAATCCCTCGGCATATTTATTAGTCAGGATTGAACCTTGAGCTGCAAGTACAGCGGCTGAGGTAAAGTTCTCACTAGCAATCAATTCCAAGTGATCGCGTTGACGTTGTAGTTCTTGGTTAATCAGCTCCGCGATCGCCGGATCGGCAAAGGCAAGAATTTCTGAGTTATTTCTAGTCACTTAAGTTATCCTTAGAGAAAATTTTCCGAACGGTTGATAGGTGAAACGCACCATTCACGTATCCAAGTGTTTGTCTAGTGTCATTTTAACAATGACTTACTTATTATTAAATGCAACCGCGATGAATGCGTTAATTATCATAACGTTCTTTACTCATATCGACATGAAACTGCGCTCACCCTAAAATGTCGGTAAGAATAAGGATATATACGAGGGATTAGATGCTAGTAATTTTAATCGAAGATCAAATCCTTGACCCTCACAAGGTTTGTCAGTCTTGTTTACTTGCTGACAAAAGCGGTCAACCGCGTTGGGGTCAAGGTCAACTACGTTGTGGACAAGTTATCCGCAAATTTAGTGAACAGCAGCCAGACCAATACGAGTGCATGATGGGCTTCCGCATCGCCCATATAGAATGAGCGAATCTGCACTTATAGACTGAGTAACTGCGTTATCCTAGGCTCATAGTAACTATTAAAATTTCACCACAGGAGAACGCATAATGTCTTGGCGCGGGTCTACAACAGTTTCCGATCGCGTTTTTGCTTGCTTACCTTATTTGCTGCCTGTAATTGAGGTTTTTCAATTCGGAAGCTTTTTACTGGCGCAGTTTCCACCTCTACAACTGCTGTTTTTGCCCCTCATACCATTGCTAAAAATTTACTATGGTGTCAGTTTTGCGGGACTGATTATTTTCTTTGCTTTATTTTTCTTCGTCATCAGAAACGAAAAAATAAGTCACTTTGTTCGTTTTAACACAATGCAGGCAATCCTTTTAGATATTGTCATCTTTTTGTTTAGCATTTTGACCCAGGTTGTTGGGCTAGTTCCGGCTGGTAGTTTTGCGATACAAACCCTATCCACTACCATTTTTCTTGGCATCATGGCAGGGGTTGTATATTCTATTGCTCAGTCGCTCCTGGGACGTTACGCAGAAATTCCCGCTATTTCTGATGCAGTTTACATGCAATTACCACGTTAGAAGTTAACGTTTGGTTACAGTGTTTTCCAAGCGACCAATACCTTCAATTTCCACGCGGACGCGATCGCCTACGTGCAATTGACCAACGCCGAAAGGCGTACCTGTGAGCACCACATCCCCTGGCTGTAGTGTCATCACTTGACTAATATAAGACACGAGAAAATCTGGAGGAAAGACCATTTGATCGATACAAGCAGATTGTACAGGAAGAGCATCTTCATTTAAAAAAGTTTGCAATCTCGCTCCCGGATTTAATTCTCGGACAATCCAAGGACCCAGAGGACAAAAAGTATCAAAACCTTTGGCTCGCGTCCATTGACCATCGCGTTTTTGTAAATCCCGCGCTGTCACATCATTAGCGATGGTGTAACCCCAAATTTTGGAGTGCGCCTCCTCTGGTGTACAGTCCGAAGTGCGATCGCCTATCACCAGTGCCAACTCTCCTTCATAGTCTACCCGTTGCGACTGCGGAGGATACTTAATTTCTGTCTCTGAGGCAATGATAGATGTCGGTGGCTTAATAAATATTAATGGCTCACTCGGTACGTCCGTACCCATTTCTGCCGCATGATCTGCATAATTCTTGCCCACCGCGACAATTTTTGAGGGAGAACAGGGAGCCAAGATTTGGTAACTGTCTGGTTCCAAGTTCAAATCAGTGGGTTGTCCTTGCAGCCAAGGTGGAGCATCCAACACCTGAACATCTAGGGATATTTGTAATAACCCATAGTAAATAATACCTTCTTGATTTTGAACTCGCACATAGCGCTGCGCCATAACTTTTGATGAATGTCCTTATTTGTAATTAAAAGCTGCGATTCTTTGTAGCCACATTCCTAAACTCACAAGCCATAGCGATAAAAAGCCACCCTCAAGCGCTTTATTCAAAAAGCTGGCGATAGATCAAGCAGGAACGTTGTTGATTAAAAGAGAAAGCTGGTAAGATTATAATTCCTTGTTGCTTGACTATGTTGATCGGTGTTGGTTAGAGTGCCAAAGCGAACTTTATCCAAATCGACATGGGACATCAGCAGCCTTTTTGTCCATAAGGAGACACACATTCCATGAAAACAGTTTACGAAACAATGTACATCCTGCGTCCTGACTTGGGAGAAGAACAGGTAGAGCAAGCAGTCAATAAATACCAGAACTTCCTTCGGGAGCAAGGTGCAGACAATATCGAAATTCAAAATCGCGGTAAGCGTCGTCTGGCTTATGAAATCAATCGTAACCGAGACGGCATCTACATCCAAATGAACTACACTGGACCTGGAGCGGCGATCGCTCCGATGGAACGTGCTATGCGTTTAAGCGAAGAAGTAATTCGCTACCTAACCATCAAGCAGGACATCCCTGAGGAAAAACCAGAACCAGAAGTCGTCGCTTCAGCTTCATAATCGTGAAATAATGGGCATAGGGCATGGGGTAAAATTCAGTAACTTCTTTTTATTCCCATTACCCATTACCCAATTTTGTTGAAATTCAAATAAATTTCCCTTTTTTCTTTTTACGGATTTAGCTAAGAATGCTACATTAACAAGTACTTGCCAAGGGTAGTACCACTGCCGTTATACCTAAGGTCGAAAAGATTCTTAACACTCAACCGTAAGCCACTGTGAGCCAAGCTGACACCTCCACCATCCAAACTCTTTCTACGGAAGCATCGCAACTGCGCCAAGAGTTGCTTCTTCGCGATCAATTAGTGCAACAGTTATCTCAAGAACTCTTCCGGCTGGTTAAGGGCAATACTAATTTTATGCCCCAACGGTCGGAGACTGAACCAGATTTGAGTCAGTTGCAAGCATTGCGAGAACAACTCCAAGCCGTTGAGCAGCAAGTGACATTCTATCAAGAGCAGATTACTACTCGTGATGCCGAGATTTATCAATTACGGCAAACAGTACAAGAATTAAGCGATCGCAGTCGGATGTTGGAACAAGTAGTACAAGAGTTACCGCAAATTTATCGACGTAAGTTTGAGGAACGTATGTCTCCAGTCAGAGAAAAAGTCGCAACGCTACAACGGGAAAATCGCCAATTGCAAGCAGAATTGCAAAGCGTCAGCTATCGGTTAGCACTCAAAACCCGCACCACTAGTCACAGCGGTATTGATTTGCCTAATTTTCCTCGTCCGGTATCCGATCAACCAAATATTTCTACCCCGCAGAATGCCTGAAGTTAAAACTTTACATTATTAAGTTAATGATGCCAATTTTTTAATCGGTCAAAAACCCGTCTCGTTGGTTTAATTGACATGAATAAAAAAATCCAAAATCCTTGTAGAGACCTAGCAATGCTAGGTCTCTACATCATATGTAATCTACCGGACATGAAGTCAGATTAAAAGCTTGAGAAAGCTGCATAATTATAAAAAATATGCTATGATAATTAACTCTGTGGAAGTGATTGCTGCTTATTGCCTAAAACTAAACAAGCATAAATGGCTTCAAGGAAGGGATACAGGGGGTTGTAGTTCCCCCGTTCAGGGTTACTCCTAAATAGGTTTTATAGACAATGTAATATTTGCCTATAAAATTCACAACTATAAACACTCATGTTTATTTAGAGTGTCATTGGTAGTCCAAAACTTGCGCGATCGCCTCACCATTATTCTCTCTATGAGATATAATTTCAGCCTACTACAACCAAACTACTATCCTTGACAATGGTGAATATATCTTGGTAAGTATCAAAAATTTCAAAAACAGAGTCCAGTTGGGTAAGTTCCAAAATTAACCGCACAGAAGCCGAACAATTGCAAATAACCAAGCGACAACCACTTTGTCGGGCTATTTTAAGTCCTTTTATTAAGGGAACTAAGCCAGAACTATTCATTAAATCCACTTCAGCTAAATCAATAATCCAGAGTTGATCACGCTGAGGCTTCACAGTAGCCATTTGTTCGCTCAAAGCCTTACCACCTTCCAAGTCTATGCTTCCTTGGGGTTTGAACAAAATCACTTGACATTCTTGTGCGATCATGAATTTAAGAGGGTAGTTGGAAAACTTCAAAAAAACACAAAAACAACATTAATACTGCTTTTTTTTCAATCAAAAGTTTACTTGCCTTACCTTATACCAAGGTAAGTATAGCAATCCTTTTAAAAGAGATATTGTCAGTATTCATGCCGTATAATTTGTGTTAACTTTCATTACTATAGGCATAAGCCTCAAACAAATTCGGTAGCATCCGTATCTTTTACGAAATTTTTATGTTTTTCCTAGAGATTTATAAATATTTTATAAATTTTTGGAATTTTGTCACCGTAAATCTGCGGATATGATACTGAGTCATAGAAGTTATAGATAAAAATGAATAATTATTATTGAATTTTGTCTATATAACAAGTGGAATTTAATTGACACACCACCCAGAAAAGAGCAAAGATAGATAAGAATAGTAAAAATTTGTTTCATATGGCGGTGCTGGATGTCTCTTGAGTTTATGTCGCTAGAAAACATTCAGGAAGTTGCCCACCAGTATGGTTATTGGGCAGTTTTTTTGGGAATTTTGCTAGAAAATTTAGGAATTCCCCTTCCTGGTGAAACCGTGACTATAGTCGGTGGGTTTCTTGCTGGCAGTAATGAATTAAATTATTGGCTGGTTTTGGGTAATGCGATCGCCGGTGCTGTGATTGGTGGTATTTGCGGCTATTGGATTGGTAGAATTGGTGGTTGGTCTTTTTTGCAGCGAGTTGGTAGCATTTTTCGGATTTCCGAACAACGGCTACTGAAAATTAAAGATACATTTAGTGAAAAGGCTGGTAAAGCTGTATTTTTTGGGCGATTTTTGGCATTGATGCGAGTTTTCGCTTCGCCACTAGCGGGTATAGTGGAAATGCCCTTTGGTAAATTCTTTTTATATAACTTAGCAGGAGCAATTACGTGGGCTAGTGCAATGGTGACATTAGCTTTCTTTGCGGGAAAAATTGTTCCTTTAGAACAATTGGTTACTTGGGCAGGTGAATTTGCGATCGCTGCGTTGCTAATCCTGGTTGCAGTCATAGTGATACCACTATGGTTAGAAGCTAGGCAAACTAAGGAATTAGAGAGTGGGGAGTAGGGAATGTTGTTAGTGGTTAGTGGTTAGTGGTTGGTTGTTAGTTGTTGGTTGTTGGTGGTTAGTTGTTAAAAAGCACTTCTAATCACCATCCATCATCCACCATCCACTAACCACCATCCACCATCCACCATCCACCATCCACCATCCACTATCCACTATCAAGCAACAACTATCGACTAACTTCTTAAGCCTTGTGCCCAAATACGTGTTGGTAGTCCCCAAACGTAAATAAAGCCTTCAGCTGCTTTATGATCGAATTGATCTTCAGCTCCGTAGGTTGCCAAATCTGGCGTGTAAAGGGTATTTTCAGAAGTACGCCCGACTATCGTGGCGTTACCCTTAAACAACTTTAATCGTACAGTTCCAGAAACTCGCTCTTGAGTTTTTTGAATAAACGCATCCAATGCCGCTTTGAGTGGACTGTACCACAAACCGTTATAAACCATTTGGGTATAAGTTTCTTCAATACCACGCTTGTAATGGGTGATATCTGCGGTTAAAGTCAGGCTTTCTAAATCTCGGTGTGCTTGAATTAATACTAACATTGCGGGTGACTCGTAGATTTCCCGCGATTTAATGCCTACCAAGCGGTTTTCTATCATATCAATCCGCCCGATACCGTGGTTGCCGGCTGTATTGTTGAGTTGTTCAATTAGCGCAACTGGATCTTTAGCTTCACCGTTAAGGGTGGTAGGAATGCCTTGAGTGAAACCAATTTCAATGTATTCTGGTTCATTAGGAGTGTCAGCGATCGCTTTCGTCATCTGATAAATTTCTTCTGGTGGTTCAACTGCCGGATCTTCCAGAACACCAGCTTCTATGCTGCGACCGAGCAAATTTTTATCAATACTGTAGGGGGATTTCTTTTTCACCGGTGAAGAAATACCAAAACGTTCGCCATAAGCGATGGTTTCTTCACGACTCATTCCCCATTCCCGCGCTGGGGCAAGTATCTTCAGATTCGGGTTTAGTGCAGCACAGGACACATCAAAGCGTACCTGATCGTTACCTTTGCCGGTGCAACCGTGAGCGATCGCATCTGCACCGTATTTTTCTGCGGCTTCTACTAATATCTTAGCAATCAGCGGACGAGCAAGAGCAGTTCCCAAAGGATAGCGATTTTCATAAAGGGCATTTGCTTGAATCGCTCCAAACGCGTAATCTTTAATAAATCTATCCTTGACATCTGCCACCAAAGATTGACTTGCACCCGATTTTAAAGCTTTTTCTCGAACTGGCTCTAATTCATCTCCCTGACCTAAATCTGCTGCTAGGGTAATCACTTCTTCTACACCCCACTCATGCATGAGGTAGGGAATGCAAACTGAGGTATCTACTCCGCCAGAATATGCTAGAACAACCTTTTTGGCGCGACCCATTCAAAACTCCTGATAGCACAACAAAATGATGAGTCAATATTATCTAACTAATTTGCTCTTCAAAATATACTTATTTCATCACATTGAGGATGTTTGTAAGTATTCGTACCGTCATATCATATTTAGTCATATATTGATACTTGCCACCAGAATACGGTCCCTCAAACCCTAGTTGCCTCAAGTAGCGGATTAAGTCAGGGCGCTTAATTGGTCTTAAAGTAGGCATTATGCCACTTCCTTAATAGACAATTCAATACCATCAACTACAGGTAACGCCAAATTTCGCGAAACCCGCAAGAAAATCCACTCTTCCAGAACCTCTTCTAATTCTTCTCTACAGACTTCCAAAGTATCTGTGTTAGCCCAAACACCCTGAAATCCAGAAATTTCTCCATAAAATGTACCATCATCTGGCAAAATCTTATATTTTGCTTGATGCATTGCAGCTTTTATGTATTTTGTCAACAGAAGCAGAGTGTTTTAATTGTCTAAAATATCTATAAATAGTTTAACTAAAGGCTGTTTCAGCTTTACTCATCCTTGCTTTGCTGCTGATATTTTTGGCGATCGCGCTTCGATAAACTGCATGAAAAATTAGGCGATACTCTTTGGGAGTCACTTCGTGAACGCGAACTTGGAAATATTAGGCGATCGCTGAAAATTCAAAGCATTGGTAGAGGCGATCGCTAACGCACTTACACTATCAAGTAGGCGATCGCACAACATGGCTTAAACACAAAACAAGATTCGCGACTTCAAGTGTGAAATCGGGAATCTGGGTAATAGCGATCGCTATTATCAAAACCGGAAATGCGATACCACTCGTCAGCTTCGCGATCGCGTCCAATGACCAATAACTAAAACCCACATACCGCACCCCCTATTATAGTATTCGTTTATTACTGAACTACATCAAATAACAAAGAAAAAAATATTACTTTTATGAAAGTTTTTTACATATATTATGCTGACCTTGTTCATACTTTTTTGGTCATGAATTAAGATAAAAAATACCGTAGTTGGTTATAGACATCTCCAAAAAAGACGTAAAGACGTAGCAGTGCTACGTCTCTACAAGGGTTTCGGGCAAGCTTTAATTAAATTCGGTCAATGTCTAATTAGCGTACCGACCGTTTTTAAGATTAATGATCTGACCTTGAACCGTTGGGGCAGAGGGTACACCTAGTAAATCATTGATGGTTGGGGCTACATCAATATTGGAAATAGTACCGATACTACCACGACGACTAATGTCAGGACCAGCGGCATAGAAAATGGCACTCAGCTTTGATATAGTGGGGTCATAGCCATGAGCACCATAGAAATTAGGCACTGAAAATACTGAATTATCAGTATCTCCCAAACGAGTAACAACAGGACTTTGAGTTCCGTCAAAGTTATAACCGTCGTTCATAATTGCGAACACATCACCAGTATCCTGACCAACAAATTCGCTAGTACCTAAACCGAATGTTGGGTCATTCAAATTAGCTGGTAGCGGACGAGGATAAATCTTGTCGAAAATAGCTTGTGGTCCTCCCAGTGCATAGTTGGGATTTGTATCTACGAATTCCTTTAGACTTGTGACAATTTGCTGTTGCAGAGTGACATATTCAGCGGGACTGACAATACCATTAGGTTCACGTCCTTGAAGATTAATGTAGATATTGGCAGCAGGACCCGATGTTACCGCTCGGACTTTAGTTGAGTCAAAACCTCTATTTCTGAGGAAATTATTCAGGTTAACTGCTGTATGGAAAGCGGAAAAGCCGTGGTCTGAGACAACAATGATGTTACTCTTGGGTTTACCTTTTCTATCCGTACCAACTACATTGATCAGACGTTGCACAGCATTATCAGCAGCCTGATATGCTGTCTGGACATAGGATTGATAGCGAGCTACCTTTTCTGAATCTTGCCCCGCACCAATTGTGTTTGGATTAGTAGGATCAGTTGCCTGACGGGAGTCAGTCAAGAGAAACTGGTGTTCAGAACCATCGGGTTGCTCGATATAAACCATTACCAAATCAGCATCAGGATTTTGATTGATTGCTCTGGTAGCCACCCTAGTCTGGTAGTCTACAAAAAGTTGAACCTGATCTTCATAAATAGCTTCTAGCTCACTGTCAGGGAAATTGGTAAATCCAGGACTGAGTTTTTCGGGAATGCGGAAATCAGCTTGCGGTGCCCAGAAACCAACGTTATTAATAATGTCATTAACACTACTTTGGACTGCGGAATTGCTAGGAATGAAATTGGCAGAATAGCGAGCAATCCTAACGGTGCTGAGATCAGCAGCAAGTTTACTGACGTAAAAGGCAGTTCCAGCCCGATTAGAACTACCTTCCAAGTAAAACAGACTAGATTTATTATCCCGCGCTCTGACGTATGCAGCACCAGTTGAAGGCAAGCTGAAAGGTCCTGGTTGAATGCCAATGGTTGCATCGAAAAATACTAGGGTGTCATAGTTGGTTCGGCGATCTTTAGTGGTGTCTAGTGCAGCCACTTGGATGTTATAGTTGACACCACCAACAATAAATCGATCGCTTAGAGAAGCTTGCTGAATCGGACTGTAAGAAAACTTTCTAGCAGCCTTAAGTTGACTAACTGTTTGACTGGTAGCTGGGGTAAAATCAGCTGCGGTCAGACTAAAACCTTGAGCACCGACTCCTCCAAAAGCTCCAAAGGGGACTGTGTAGGATACAGTTCTTTTGTTAGCAGCTTGAATAATTGGGCTGTTAGTTAAACCCGGTACTTGGACATCAACTCCATCTGCTCCGGGAAAGGTTGCAGCAACAACCTTCTTGCCATTTTGCTGAAGTCCAATCCAAAGTGGTTCAGCAGTAGGTTCCAAACTTTCAGTAGCTTCAGTGGTGGAATAGCCTCCAATAGGAGCACCAAAACCGCTAATGTTAGAAGTAAATGGACTAGCAACCAGGTGGAATGTGTTAGCGTTAATGTCATTGCGTGCGGCTGTAGAACCGGTGGCGATCGCAACATGACAAGCAGCAGTTAAAGATGCGCTACAAGTTATGTTTCGCTCCGCATAAACTCCCTTGCTCTTAATCAGTCCCAATCCCTGTTTTGGGCTAAGGACACCTTTAGCAAGATACTCCTCAACAAAATCTGGAGTTGCCCCATCCAGTGAAATCAATATCACTTTGGGTCTTGATGTGCTTGATACTGACTGAGCTGCTATGGAATGCACTGTTAAGGTTGAGAAAAAGCTCACAAGTACCAATACGGTTAGGCGCATGAGTAACTTATGCTTCCAACCATGAGATAGCCACTTAAGTGCTTTATCCAACTGAAAGCTCACAACCTCTTTTCTGGAATAGAAATTTAAATATTTCCCCACTCTTCCTCCTTAAGTACACCACCGCATTTTTACTGTCATCAGCTATTCCCAATTTACTAGCAGGATGTTAAATAAAAGCTATGGGAATCTTAAGGAACGTGGATGATCTCTGCTAAGGTGACTGATGAGACTGGGGTTGAGCAAGCAAAGGAAGTTTAAGTATAGGCATCAGGAAAGAAGTATTTTAAAAAGCGAGAAAAAAGCTTTCAATCTTATTTTTGGCAAGCATTATCCTTAGGAATGAGTTCCGCTTATAATAATGTAAAGACGTTCCGGCGGAACGTCTCTACGACAGTTGCGATGTTTTTATTACTGTTAATTAAACGGACATGATATTGCTCGGTCTTAAAATAAAAAGTACCTTTGTGCCATTGGTAGAATTGTCGCCGGTTCGCACGTCAGTAACTCTCCATCAGCGCGTACTTCATAAGTTTCTGAATCAACTTCAATGTGAGGTAGCGCGTCATTCAGCTTCATATCCCGCTTACTCAATTGACGTGTCCCGGAAACTGCAACAATTTGCTTTTGCAAACCTAGTTGAGTGGGAATTTCTCTTTCTAACGCTGCTTGCGAAACAAAAGTAAATGAAGTACTATGGCGCGCACCTGCAAAACTACCAAACATCGGACGCATGTGTACAGGTTGCGGTGTGGGAATACTTGCATTAGCATCACCCATTTGCGACCAGGCAATCATTCCCCCTTTAACTACTATCTCAGGCTTGACACCAAAAAACGCGGGACGCCACAAACACAAATCTGCTATTTTCCCCTCTTCCACTGAACCAACATACTCAGCAATTCCGTGGGTAATTGCTGGATTAATCGTATACTTTGCAACGTATCTTTTAGCGCGATTATTATCAGCTTGCCCATCTCCTGTAAGGCTTCCGCGCTGCACTTTCATTTTATGTCCCGTCTGCCAAGTTCTAATTATCACTTCCCCTACCCGTCCCATCGCCTGAGAATCCGAAGAAATCATACTAAACGCGCCCAAGTCATGTAAAATATCTTCGGCGGCGATGGTTTCCCGACGAATGCGCGACTCAGCAAAAGCGACATCTTCAGCGATCGCTGGATCGAGATGATGACATACCATCAACATATCGAGGTGTTCATCCAAAGTGTTCACTGTGTAAGGACGTGTCGGATTGGTGGAAGATGGTAAAACATTGGCTTCACCACAAACCTTGATAATATCTGGTGCATGTCCTCCACCAGCGCCTTCAGTGTGGTATGTATGAATAACGCGATTTTTGAAAGCGGCGATCGTATCTTCTACAAAGCCGGCTTCATTCAAAGTATCGGTATGAATTGCCACTTGCACATCATATTCATCAGCAACGGTGAGGCAAGTATCAATTGTTGCGGGCGTAGTTCCCCAATCTTCATGTAACTTTAAACCGATCGCACCCGCATTAACTTGTTCCACAAGTCCTTGAGGTAGGCTGGTGTTACCTTTACCTAAAAATCCTAAATTGACCGGGAAAGCATCAGCAGCTTGCAGCATTCGGTAAATATTCCAAGGTCCCGGCGTGCAAGTTGTCGCATTTGTACCGGAAGCCGGACCCGTACCACCGCCAATCATTGTCGTAATTCCGGATGCGATCGCTACTTCAATTTGTTGCGGACAAATAAAATGAATGTGGGTATCAATACCCCCAGCGGTAAGAATCATTCCTTCCCCCGCTAAAGCTTCAGTTCCCGGACCAATAATAATATCTATATTGTCTTGAATATAAGGATTTCCGGCTTTCCCAATTTTGAAAATCTTGCCATCTTTAATACCAATATCTGCTTTGACAACACCCCACCAATCGAGAATCAAAGCATTGGTAATGACTAAATCAACTGCACCATCGGCGTTAGAAATTGGGGATTGTCCCATCCCATCTCTAATAACTTTACCACCACCGAATTTCACTTCATCGCCGTAAGTTGTGAAGTCTTGTTCAACTTCGATAAATAATTCTGTGTCTGCAAGTCGGACTTTATCTCCGACAGTGGGACCGAAGGTTTCTGCGTAAGCGCGACGGGACATTCTGTAAGGCATAATGCTACTCCTGGGGTGTTGTTGATTTTAATATTTTTCAGCAATATTATGGAGATAAGGTGATAATTTTTGTATAACTTGATATTTTGACGATGGCAGTAAATTTAGGTAAATAAATATTAATGAAATAAAACTGAAGTTAACAGGGATGAAGAAGATTTAGCACATTTATTGAAAACATTCCGTATAAATACAGATTCTATCGCAATGTTTACACGGGTAAGCTAAGAAAGCAGATGTAGTCTGCATTATCTAGAGTTACGTCTAAACTTTAATCAGATTCGACATTTAATTATATGTTATTTGAAGCACTATTTGCTGCTGGTACAACAGTCCTCAGAGAGTTTGTAAGATGTACTGCTGTAGAGGTTATTCGTCATACCGTAAAAGTCATTCGTCATTGGGCTAACTCCCGCAGCAATAAAGACTCTTCAAGTCAACAGACAAATAGTTCTTATAGTAATAAGACTGCTAAAAATGTAACCGAGGAACTTGAGATAATTGATGTTGAGTTTGTCGAACTCGAACGCAAAGAACGACGTGACGGACAGATATCCCGGCAAGATCAAGAACACAAGCTAGAACTAGAGCTTTTGCGAACTGATAAATTTAAGGAATATCAAGAACTTAAATCGGAAGAAATTGCTGAAGAGCAGTGTGCAAGTCCTGAAGACTACGAAACCTCAGCTTTAGACACTGATAAGGTTCATATACTGCAATTTCACATGGGTCAAGTTGTTTTAAATAAAAAATGCAGTTGCGGAAAAGCGATGATTTTGCAGTCCCAAAAGCGTCTTGATGGTAGTCTTTACCAACTTAGTGACTTTTTTTGGGCTTGTACTGGTTTCTACAACAACCTGCCTCTACAATGCAGAATAACAAAGAGCTTTACAGCTATGGATGTAGGTTTTCTTCACAAGAAAGACATTTTTGAATTTCAACTTTCAAACCAACAACTTTCTACAATATTTCATGATCCCTCTGTAAAAAGAGCAACGATTTATCGAATCAAGTCACATCTGAAAGAAAAAGATGATGAAATACTTTGTCCGGTGCATCATTTACCCATGATATTACGCGAAAAAAATCATCATTCAGGCGTTGCTCTGGATATGTTTTTTCTCGCATGTCCTCACACTAGATGCCAGCAAATTGTTAAGTTAAAATCAGCTGCTCAATTGGCTGCCTACTTGAAACGGAGAGAAGGACGCGGAATTCTCTAGAATGTAATTCAAATAATTAATCCCTTAAGCTAAATATTGAGCTTGTGAGATTGTGCGATTCTTTGGCATAGATAGCCTGTGAATCAAAATCCGTTATTTTACTCAACACAAAGCTTGTAAATTGAAGTTAACCTATAACGGTTGATACGTTGACCGCATATACATGGTTATATAAGCATGATTCGTCACCTGTTAATTAGTTCAGCTTTTTTACTTGCAAGTACTGTTACCTCAGCCGTTAGAGCTTATGCTCAAGAAGCTAGTGGTCCAGTTCCACCTAACTGTACTTTTTATAACGCTGTGCCAGGTGAGTTGATTCTTAATTCTGCCGGTACTATTCTCCAGAGTGAAAATGGTGGAACACCTGCAAGTGTGTTGATAGATTGCAATGATGCTGCTACTCTCACTATTTCTCCGCCTAAACAAGATATTCAACCTGGTACAACAGAATTTTCAGATACACAGCTAACCGCAACAGCAACTAGCACCAACCTACCTAGTATAAACGTTATTTCTGACGGACCTGGCGGTAATATTCCAGCAGATACTCAGGAGGGTAAAATTATAGTAAATATGAAAGCAGATAACGGAAGTACTAAAATTTTCGCTGGAAACTATAGCTTTACAGTAACTCTCACCGCATCTCCTTAGTAGTAAAAGACTAAACAAATGTTGATATGTAGATATTTCCAGAGGAAAGTAAAAGCAAAATGATTCGCCGATCGCTATTTATTTCACTTATAATCATCACTGCTAATTTAACTCTATTCAAAAGTGCAGCTTCCGAACCTTCAAATATATGTGCTTTCTCTCAAGCTACTCCTGGGCAGTTAGTAACTGAAGGTGGTACTCTACCAAAAAAATTAATCACCTTGGCTTCTGCTGGTGGTTCTCCAACTAAAATTGATGTTACCTGTAGCCAATCGGCAAATATAAGTGTATCTGCACCAATTCAAGTTGCGGGACCAGAATTCACCCCAGTATCTGCTGTTGCTACTGTGACAATTCCCTCTGGTAGCTCAACTAAAAATGGTGACGCTCCCTTAGCTATCCCTGCGGGAACTACTCCTTTAACGATTGATTTTGCTATAGATAGAGGTCGTTCTCTGCGAGCCGGTAACTATAGCTATACTGTGAAATTTACGGTTATTCCATAATTTGGTAGTAAATAGATTTGTTGCAAAAATCAATGCCCTCACCCTAGAAGGGTGGGGCTACACAAACAAAGCCCGCCTACGCGGGCTAAATTATATGTATCTTCATATAAAATCGGTGTGACTCAATTAGTAGTGAACTACCCCGCCGTAAGACGGACGGGGCTTCCCAATTCATCGGGAATAGCCTCCAGAACTCCGTAATTCTATTGGTCTGACATTCCCTCCAAGGGCAGGAATCCTGGTTCCCAAGACCCAAATCTTTATTCTTGCAACATATACCTATTAGCTTGGTTTTCGCTTATGGCATTGATGGTCAAGACAACTTTTAGTTTACCAGAAAAATTTGGGGATTCGTCATACATCTGATATTTGTTAATGCTTGGCAACAAATATCAGATGCAATCCTCATCCCCCGCTCCCTATACCTACCATTAGAGTACATTGAAGGTGGGGACTTCCGCGACAGGTTAAAATCGGTTATCAGTGCTGCAAGTTCTCACAACAGCAGCATTAATTTTTTTCCTATTGTTTTATGTCCAACACCGTCACCGTTAAGTTATTCGCTGTTTATCAAGAAGCTTATAAAGTTCCAGAACTGATGCTGGAATTACCTGATGGGACAACTGTAGCTGGGGTATGCGATCGCCTAATTGCCGAACACCCCGAACTTGCTCAATGGCGAGAAATCACCCGTTTTGGCGTAAATCTGCAATTTGTCGAAGCAGATACCATTTTGCAAGATGGCGATGAAGTAGTCTTAATTCCCCCGGTTAGCGGTGGATGAAGTGGATACGTGGATTTTAGAAGAAGCCCTGACGATTAAAATCGCGGCTATATAAACAAAGTCCGGATGGTGCGCGGACTAATACCATTTATGTATGAAGGTGTACCTTATTTAGCCCACGCAGGTGGGCTTCGTTTGTGTAGCCGCGATTTTAATCGTCGGGGTTTCTATTTTCATACTCCAATCAATCCCGACAAAATTTATCGGGTATGTTTGACTAGTATTTTGGCTCGTGGTAGCATCAATCCAAAGTTGACGAAGACACAGGGAAGTTGTTTTATGACGAGAGCGATCGCACACTTAAACCAAACCACCACTGCTTACTTGGAAGCCCTCAAGTGTAAGGAATGTGGCGCAGAATATGAACTAAAAGCCAGCCATGTTTGTGAGTTGTGCTTTGGTCCATTAGAAGTCAAGTATGATTACAACGCCTTGCGTCAGACTGTCACCCGTGAAACTATTCAAGCTGGACCAAATTCAATTTGGCGTTACCGTCCCTTTCTACCCGTCGCTACAGATAATGTTATAGATGTGGGAACTGGTATGACTCCTTTGGTGCGTTCCAATCGCTTGGCGCGTCGCCTCGGTTTAAATAAACTATATATAAAAAATGATGCCGTCAACATGCCCACCCTCAGCTTCAAGGATCGGGTGGTGTCAGTTGCTCTTTCTCGTGCCCGTGAATTAGGTTTCACAACAGTATCCTGTGCTAGCACCGGCAACTTAGCAAATTCTACCGCTGCGATCGCTGCTCACGCCGGTTTAGATTGTTGCGTATTCATCCCCGCCGATTTAGAAGCTGGTAAAATCCTCGGTAGTTTGATCTACAGTCCTACCCTCATGGCTGTTAAAGGCAATTACGATCAAGTTAATCGCCTCTGTTGTGAAGTAGCCAATACACATGGCTGGGGTTTTGTCAATATTAATTTGCGTCCTTATTACTCAGAAGGTTCCAAGACTCTAGCTTATGAAGTTGCTGAACAACTAGGTTGGGAATTACCAGATCACATCGTTGCTCCCCTTGCCTCTGGTTCGTTGTTCTCAAAAATTTACAAAGGTTTTAACGAATTTGTCGAAGTCGGTTTGCTGGAAGGTAAAAACGTGCGTTTTAGTGGTGCTCAAGCTGAAGGTTGTTCACCAATTGCCGAAGCATTCCGTGAAGGACGCGACTTTATTAAGCCAGTGAAACCGAATACAATAGCGAAATCCCTTGCGATCGGCAACCCCGCAGATGGCATTTACGCTGTGGAAATAGCTAAGAAAACAAATGGTAATATTGAGTCAGTCAATGATGCAGAAATCATTGAAGGCATGAAGCTCTTGGCAGAAACCGAAGGCATCTTCACCGAAACCGCTGGTGGTACAACCGTTGCCGTCCTGAAAAAATTGGTAGAAGCTGGCAAGATAGATCCAGATGAAACTACCGTGGTTTACATTACCGGCAATGGTTTGAAAACCCAAGAAGCAGTACAAGGTTACGTTGGTGAACCTTTGACAATTGATGCCAAACTCGATAGTTTTGAACGCGCACTAGAGCGATCGCGTACACTCGACCGCCTAGAATGGCAACAAGTACTTGTTTAGTTAGTTGTTAGGGGTTAGAAGTAGAGACGCGATTAATCGCGTCTGTACAATGTTAATGGTTAGTAGTTATGAATTTTCCAACCATCAATCATCAACCACCAACTAACCACTATCAACTATCAACTATCAACGCTCCAACCATCAACCATCACTTCACTATGTCAGTAAAAGTTTTAGTTCCTACTCCTCTTCAAAAATTCACCAACAACCAAGCTACTCTAAAATGTAGCGGTAGCAACATTGCTGAACTGTTCGACTCATTAGAGGAAAGCTGTCCTGGTATCAAGTCGCGTTTGTGCGATGAAGCTGGACAACCACGGCGATTTTTGAATTTATATGTTAATAGCGAAGACATCCGCTTTTTAGAAGGGACAGATACACCCCTCAAAGATGGTGATGAAGTAAGTATCGTTCCCGCTGTCGCTGGTGGTTGAAAAAGGAGTAAAGTGTAGTGCTTTTGTCAGTCAAGACACAGCTGAAACTAAATTTTAAAGAGCGTGTTCTGATGTCAAAGCACGCTGGAATAGCAAGGTTTACATACAATTGGGGACTAGCTACATGGCAGTCTCTGTACAAAGATGGATATAAACCAAATCAGAGATTATTGAGGACATTTTTCAACAATCATGTTAAAACAAATCCTGACTTATCATGGTTAAAAGAGAAAGGCATTTGCCAGAAGATAACTGAGTTTGCTTTTGAGAATTTGGGAGATGCTTATCAGAGATTCTTCAAAGGATTGGCTAATTATCCTAACTTCAAAAAGAGAAGTAAGTCACTAGGTAGTTTCACTATTAACTCAGGTGGCAAAGCAATTAGTGTTGGTGGAACTCGTGTGAAATTACCTACTATTGGGTGGGTTAGAACTTATGAAGGACTGCCTCATACTAGCACCACTAAATTTACGATTTCGGAACGGGCTGGCAATTGGTATATAAGCTTCCCACTTGAGCAAGAGTTGCCTAAACCATCAGTAAAAGTTGCAGCTGTTGGAGTGGATCTGGGAATAAAGGTGCTGGCTACTTTATCCACAGGGGTTGTCTTTGACAATCCCAAAGCTAGAGATAAAATGAAGAAAAAATTGGCAAAACAATCTCGCCAATTAAGTAATAAAGTTAGAGGTTCTAAAAGATATCTCAAGCAAAAGTTGAGAGTTACAAAAACTCATAAGCGCACCTCTGATATCAGACTAGATGCGACACATAAAGCTACAACTACTATTAGCAAAAACCACGCCAAGATAGTAGTCGAAAGCTTAAACGTCAAAGGAATGATGTCAAATCATAAATTAGCTGGTGCCGTGGGTGATGCGAACTTCTATGAATTTCGGAGGCAATTGGAGTATAAATCCAAGAAATTTGGGTCTGAGATTGTATTTGCTCATCCGTTTTATCCTTCTAGCAAAACTTGCTCAAGTTGCGGTCACGTTCAAGATATGCCGCTAGCCGTGCGAATATTTGATTGTCAAAGTTGTAAGATCAGCTTAGATAGGGACCAGAATGCCGCAAAAAACCTAGAAAAGCTCTTGGTTTAAATATTAAACACGGATGGCTAAACCGTGTCTGGACGTGGAGGGTTCTGGAGCCGACTTCACCCGATGAAACGTCAAGTGAACGAAAGATGTCCAAGGATGTCTAGAGTTTATGTAGCAGCTATCCGATCGCTCTATTAGCTAGATAAAGGATTGACCTGAGCTATGGCAGAAGAAACCAATCATAATCAAGCGGGAGAGGTGGCTCCCAGCACTGTTGAAAAACAGGCTCCCGATGTTGCCCAAGAACATGCTCCCAGCACCGACTCCCCAGAAGCAACAGA
>CASBQA010000175.1 GCA_949127635.1 Nostocales cyanobacterium PMM_0069
AATTTTTCTCGTTTGCAATTCCCCATTCACTATTACCTTATAGATATCAGTTTTAAAACTAAAATCTGGAAATATTGCGAGTATGAAGAATGCGAAATATTGCACTTTTTTGACATTATCACGATATATTGACATGTTTTTCAGAAATTACTTGATTTATGATATTCTCCTGACTTAAATAAAGAGCGAAAATCGTAATGCTAAGTAACAGTTAATTCAAGAATCAGTACGAAATATCAATTCATTAAAGCTATACTTATGACTGATGAAAAAATATGTCAATATAGCTTAAGTTAAATCTAGTTAAAAGGAGTATACGTAAAAATGGTTTTCACAACATCCAAATACGCTGTAGGTATATTCTCAATTCGCCAAGATGTTGAAGCTGCCCTTCGTGAACTGAAAAACGCAGGTTTTTCTTTAGAGAAAGTATCGCTTTTGACTAATGCCTGGATTAAAAGCACAATGGGTGAAGAAGAAAGTATCAGTAGTGCTTTAGCAAAAAGGGGTATCCCTAAAGAAAGAGCCAAATTTTATAAATCTCAATTGTTCGAGGGTAATTTTTTACTTGTATTAGAAAATGTCAAGGATGAAATAGACGATGCGAAAGCGATTCTTCAGCAACGGGGTATTCAAGAGTGGGGTGTTTATCATAAGAAAGTTAGATCCGGATGGGGGAAGAAAGCTAATAAAGTAAGCACCTAACAAAAAATTTTAAGTAGTTACAATGAAAAAACATAGGAATGGTATAGTTAAATATATGCCATTGGAGAAGTGCGTAAATTAAGGAATTCACTAAAATATTATAAAGACGAGTTAGTGAAGCATTTTTAGTTGAGTTGAAAAGAAATTTAACAAAAGCGATATCGGACTTTGAGTTAGTTTGAGTTAGTTTGCTTCTATTTGAGCAACCTGGAACCAGAGCAAGAGGTGAATTGTGTTTATTGATTACATCACACTAATGCTGATCAACATGGTAGCCGGGTTGTTTTTACTGGCTTACTACTTGTATGAGGGGATAGATAACCCTCGTCAAAAACAGTGGATTCCCGGTTTTGGAATTGTGGGTGCGATCGCTCTGACGACTGGTTTGCACATGATTTTGACTTGGCCCCTAATTGGTAGCTTTAATATAGCTTTTGGTGAAACTACTGTTTTATTTGGTGCGTTGTTCATGGCGACGGCGATCGCTCTTTCTCAAGGATGGGAACTATTAACAATAGCCATTTACGCTTTTTTCGTTGGTTTAGTGGCGATCGTCATCGGTTCACGCATTATCAGCCTGGGGCTAACAAAACAACCACTAATATCAGGCATCGGCTTTATTTTAACTGGGTTGGGCGGCATGTGTGCCGCGCCAACACTCTATTGGAAAAATCGAACTTGGCAATTAATTGGTGTAGCTGTGCTGATATTAGCCGGTTTGATTTGGGGATTTGTTGGCTATAACGCTTATTGGATTCATCTTGAAGCTTTCCAAAAATGGGTTCCCACACGAATGCGTTAATTGAATCCCCAGAGCGTTTCTTTTCAGGCAACATTTGTCCCAAATACCCGCCGACGCAAAGTTTAGCCAAGTCGCCACTCATGAGGGCGGAAGTTATGATCTGCGATCGCGTTTAACTCAGACTTTGGAGTGTCAACTTGAAACACTAGCTGCGGGTTTTGAACGCTGCTGGTAAAAACCAACTACTTTTTGCACATAAGCAGCCGTAAAGCCACTGTTGCAGCCTGTATAATTGCCAGTCATCCACCAACACGCAACACCACGGACAGCTGCCGTTTCGTTGTTCTTAGTTGCGGCAAACTGCTTGTTTAACTCCCGACGGGTGATGCAAGAGACAATTTGACGTGCAGTTGTAGGGCTGTTTTCAAACTCCGCTGGCGTGAGTTCCTTTTTTAGGCATGTTCTTGACCAACCTTGGAGGGTTTCTGGTTTGACTTGCCATTCGCTATAAAGTCCATCATTGGCAGAGCCGGTTTTCGGTGCAGCTTGTCGCAATGCTTCTACCATCGCCGTTATTTGGGTATCAGATGCTGCCTGTTGTGCTTGTGCTGGCAATGAGAATAGTCCCAAACTGATAATAACTCCAGTGAGTAGCGATCGCATGAATTTCCTCCTCATGACCTTAAACTTACTTCATACCCTAGCTTACTGTGGCTATTAAATTTGCCCTGAAAACACTATCTCTACCTATAAGTATTTGTTATGTTTTTTATAGACAATTCCGTTTTCATTACCATTGACCGTTTGTCACAAAATTGTTATATTTATTTACACAATATCATAAATCACTATTTCCCATCAACATTTGGACTTCTCCTATAAGCCTCGGTTCATCCCACCGAGGTTTTTTATTGCAAAAGAGAATTTAGAAGATAATGCGATCGCATTATCACCCCCAAACTGCACATATATAAAGCTTTGATTATTTCTCCAAACTTTTCCCACGCATGGAGATTTTTTTGCTAATATGGTAGTACACTTGTTCTAGTTTAAATATAGATGACAAATGAGTTCATGCGATCGCCATCTGTCAATACCTCAGATTATTTTATAAAAAAATCCTTGTTTTAACCACCTCTATTAAGAGCAGGGGTAAAGCTTCACATCAAACCAATCATCTCACACCTACCTAAATATTTAGTCTCATGTTACTGAAGACACAAGAGAAAGGTGCAATTGCAACCAAAGTTGATCGAGCTCGCATTGAGCAATACACTGAAGAAAATAGAAGCGTTGACCCCAAAAACTTCTACTTTCTAGCGCTGTCTGATGCTACCGAAACGATTCTACGTTATGCTTTCTTTTTAGCTGACTTGAAAAAGACGCACTCGAAAAAAGAGTATAAACAAATACTTTCGTTATATGGTTTTTCAGGTGAAGAGAAAAAATATCTGAAAGTAGCAGTAGCTTTTGAGAAGTTCTCTCCAGATAATTTAGCACCCATTGAGCCAGCAACGATATTTCAACTAGCACAGAATAGTAACAAATACCAGCCAGTACTCGATCAATTGCTGGATTTAGCAGAAATTTCCCAAACTGCGGTACGTGAGTTAATTAAAAAGCACCGCACTCCCAAACAACCAAAAGCGCAAAAACCGAGTATTTGGCGTCGCACGAAAAATGGCGCTAGATATTGTCAAATTCCCCCAATTCATGAAGTAAATGAAACAACTGGAACCACGCTACAAAAGATGATTGATGAAGAGGGATTATTACCCCAACAAATTGTCGCGGAAGCTATCGCTTTACGTTTAGCATATCAGCAAGGGCGGATAAAATTCGTTGAACAAAAAGCTAATTAAGTTTAATATCATGTTTGTTTAATTAACAGTCATAAAAACATCCTAACCATCGTAGAGACGTTCCACTGGAACGTCTTTACGTTTATCAGACAAGTTGATCGAATAGCTTTAAAAACCGTTCGGTATCCACATCTAAACAGGCTTCAACATTAGGTGGATTGGTTACTTTATCTCGGCGATCGCGCCGATCTGCAATGATAATTCGCCCTATTTTTTTCATCGTGGCGGCATCTTTTTGAATTGCTGTTGCTAAATTCGTTAGTGGTCCTAAAGCCACAATATTCAGACTGTCACCGTACTCTTGGGCTGTCTTGAGAATGACATCAATTGCATTCTCTGTAGATGCTTCAAGCGTCAGTTTGGGATAGCAGGCTGTACCATCAGCTTCTTTAAATTGATTTAATTCACCAAGCCCATCTGCACCATGAATGCCTGCGGCATTAAACGGCTTTTTAAACAGTGGTTTTTCACAACCTTTAGCAACAATGGGTAAGGTATTGGGTTGAACAATACTCAATATCCGCAATACATTATTAGCTGCTTGGTCTACATGGATATTACCAGCTAAAACGGTAATTGCTTTTATGTCTAATTGCGGTGAGTTCAATGCCATAATCAATGCCAAGGCATCATCAACACCTCCGTCTGTATCCACAAGCACTGGGATGGGCTGATTTTGAAGGATTGTCATGCTGGTTGTTGCTGCGGAATCTGCGATTAAATCGAATAATAAAGTGGGAAAGATTTTGCATCCTTCGGTTTCACATACACTCGCTGTTGTGGTTCTAACTGCAATTGATCAAAGCGATCGCGTGTTAAATGCGCTGTCACCATTTGTCCATCATCTAAAGTTAATTCTACTTGAATTTCCCAACCCAAATGTATCAACCGACTTACCCTAGCTGGTACACTTGAGCCGTTAGCATCGGTTTCTATAATTACATCTTGCGGACGTAAAAACATTTCTGGGTTTGCCGAATCAAATCCGTTACCTTGGAAAATCCGCGAAGAACTCGGCAACACATTCACAGGTCCAATAAAGCTCATCACAAAAGCCGAAGCCGGATGATCGTAAATTTGCGCTGGTGTTCCTACCTGTTCCACACGTCCTTTATTCATCACCACAATCTCATCTGAAACTTCCATCGCTTCTTCTTGGTCGTGGGTGACAAAAACTGTGGTAACATGAACTTCATCATGGAGGCGTCGTAACCATGCGCGTAAGTCTTTACGAACCTTTGCATCAAGTGCCCCAAAAGGTTCATCAAGTAATAAAACGTTAGGTTCAACAGCTAGCGCTCGTGCCAATGCTACCCGTTGTCGTTGACCACCAGAAAGTTGTGAAGGATAGCGATCGCCTAATCCACTTAATTGTACCAACTCCAATAACTGCTCTACCCGTGCCTTAGTTTTCCCTTTTGGTGCTTTACGAAGTTCCAAACCAAAGGCTACATTTTTCCGCACAGTTAAATGCTTGAACAAAGCATAGTGCTGAAATACAAACCCAATATTGCGATCTTGCACGCTTTGATATGTGGCATCCTTCCCAGTGAGAAATATTTTGCCACTATCCGGCATTTCCAAACCCGAAATTAACCGCAGCAGCGTAGACTTTCCCGAACCCGATGGTCCAAGCAAAGCGACAAGAGAACCACTTTCAATTTCCAGATTGACGTCATCAACCGCTTGGAAACTGCCAAATTGCTTGGATACGTTTTCAACTACAATGCCCACTGATTCTGCACCTCTGTAACTTATAATCGACCGCTGTTTAATGATGCGTTACCTGAAATCCTTGTAGATCCGTTACATCTAACGTTTCCACATTCTATATCTAGTAACCATTTTAATACATATATCATAGACTGTTATTTTCGATTAATAAGATTGATTGTGGTTATTGTTATAGCGATTCCCACATTAATGAGGTATAGAGTCAGGAATGAGCGCAAAAATTCTCTCTCTTCCTCATTCCTCTGTGAACTCTGCGTCCTCTGTGGTTCGTTTTTCCACGACGAGTGCGTAAGTCCTAAGAATATTGAATTAACCGCAGATGAAGATAGATAAACGCCGATGGACGCAGATAAATTTGTACCTCAGTAGACTAGGAAACGCTATACTTGATTGGTCACAAGTTAAGTTTATATGCTTTTTATCAAAGAATTGTTGAAAAAAAGATCAGACTCTCGTTGAATATCAGGAAAAAGAGCGACAATTAATTTGACGTTCGGTTTTCGCTTCTGTTTGATTATGCAACAATTATCTTCAACAACAACATCTTTCACCCAATTTTATACTTGGGAGAATTACCGCTGCGCTTACGAAGTTCATCAACCAATTAATGCAACACCAGATGGAATTTCCCTGCTTTTAATTCATCCTATCGGTGTTGGGTTATCGCGTTCGTTTTGGCAGCGATTTTGCCGCGAATGGTATAATACAGGTCATCGCAATTTAATTTACAATCCTGATTTACTAGGATGCGGTGAGAGCGATATGCCTCATGTGGCTTACACTCCTAGTGAATGGGCAAAGCAGTTGCAAAACTTTTTACAAACAGTGGTACAAAAACCTGTAATTTTAGTGGTGCAAGGTGCTTTATTTCCTGTTGCTATAGAATTAGTTAAAATCGAAGCAAATCTAATTGCTGGACTTGTGCTTTGTTGTCCTCCAGCTTGGGCAGTAATTACCAAAGAATCACCAAAATGGCAAAATAAACTAACTTGGAATTTGTTAGATTCGCCTTTTGGTAATCTATTTTATCGATATGCACGACGTGAAAAGTTTTTACGTTCTTTCTCAACTCGTCAACTTTTTGCTAATGGTGATGCTGTCGATCAAGAATGGTTAAATACTTTAATTGCAGGTGCAGAAAATATCCAAACTCGTTATGCGGTGTTTTCTTTTTTAGCTGGATTTTGGCGGCAAAATTATAGTAATGCGATCGCCTCCATTAAACAACCAACTTTGGTAGTAGTTGGTGAAATTGCTTCCAGCATCAGCAAAGCAGGTAAAAAAGAATCACCTGATGAACGCTTGGCTGACTATCTCGCTTGTTTGCCTCAAGGTAAAGGAATCAAAATGACTGGGCGAAATGTCCCACCATATGAGTGTACCGCTGAATTTGTTCAGGCGATCGCCCCATTTATCGATGAAGTTTCTCAAAGCTGAAAAATAGCTTAATTTCCGGTAATTTCGCTTTCTAACCTTGTTTTTTGGTTTTGTTTGACAAAACTGCCTTTTTATTACCCTTGACATGTCATAATCATTATGAGTACGCTTCATGTGGACTGTTATTCAAGGAGCTAAATTGATGTTGTCTAATCGCGAAGGACAAAAAGTACCACAAGTTACCTTCCGTACACGTCAGAACAACCAGTGGGTGGATGTAACCACTACGGAGTTGTTTGCGAATAAGACAGTGGTTGTCTTCTCCTTACCAGGTGCTTTTACACCAACTTGTTCATCTACGCATTTACCTGGTTACAACCAAATGGCAAAAGCCTTTAAGGAAAATGGAGTAGATAGCATCGTTTGTATTTCCGTAAATGACACCTTTGTCATGAACGAATGGGCAAAAGACCAAGAGTCAGATAATGTCATATTAATTCCCGATGGTAACGGTGAATTCACTGAAGGCATGGGAATGCTAGTAGATAAGACAGATTTAGGTTTTGGTAAGCGATCGTGGCGCTATTCTATGTTAGTGAAGAATGGCGTGGTGGAAAAGATGTTTATTGAGCCAGACGAACCAGGAGATCCCTTTAAAGTGTCGGATGCAGACACAATGCTCAATTACATCAACCCCCAAGCTGCAAAACCCAAGTGTGTTTCTCTGTTTACAAAAGTAGGTTGTCCTTTCTGCGCTCGTGCGAAGGACATGCTGAAGGAGAATGGTATTGATTATGAAGAAATCGTTTTAGGTAAAGATGCTTCCACACGCTCTCTTAAAGCGGTTACAGGAGCGACAACAGTTCCCCAAGTATTTATCGATGGTAAATTAATTGGTGGTTCTGAAGCGCTAGAAGCTTATTTGAGTGTTAAATAAGCTTCCTATTCTAGAAGAGTAGGACTTTGCTTGTATAGCCACACCCTTCTAAGGTCAATATCCAGAACCCGTAGAGACGTTCCGGTGGAACGTCTCTAGGTATATTGAATAACAACGCAGCTTACAAGTTATGTGATTATATCATGTCAGGTTTATTACTGACAATTGTAGAGACGTTCCGGTGGAACGTCTCTACGACGGTAGGTAGGTTTTTATTACTGATAATTAAACGGACGTGATATTATTCGTCAATTTCACCGACGCGATGAATGTTGATAATGTCGCTCATTTTCTTGATTTGGATAAATACTTGCTCAAGCTGAAAGCGATCGCATATATCTATTCCTAAATCTATTAACGCTGGTTGTCCGAAAGCGGTTTTGACTTGAGCGTGACGGACGTTGATTCCGTGGTCGCTCAATCGTGATAAAATATCTTTCAATACTCCCACTCGATCCAGCGCTTCAATTTGAATACTCACTGGATAAGTTTGCGGACGATTACGATTTTCTTTGGCAGAATTCCACCTAACTGGTACTAAGCGATCGCACTCCACAGGCTCCAAATTATGACATCCTTGACGATGGATGGAAATTCCCCTACCTCGTGTCACCACACCAATAATCGACTCACCGGGAATTGGCGTACAACACCCAGATAAATGATACAGTAATCCTTCTACCCCGACAATTGGCGAATCGCTAGCGCGTCCGCTAGTTGTGGGTACGTCTCGTAGAGCTTTTAATGAACTTGGTAGGGACGGAAGTTCTAAGATGTTGGTTGCAGGTTGTTCCGCCTTGACTATTTCTCGCCAACGATTTAATACTAAGTTCAAGGTGATTTCACCGTAACCTAAAGCTGCCAACAAATCGTCCACACTATGATAATTACACTTTTCGGCTACAGCTTCCATCGCGTCTGATTTGAGCAAATTTTCAAAACCTGTTTTACCGAGTTCTTTTTCTAATAAGTCTCGTCCACGAGCGAGATTTTCTTCCCGGCGCGATCGCTTGTACCATTGTTTTATCCGATTTTTTGCCGCAGAAGTCCTGACAAAGTTCAACCAATCTAAACTAGGATGGCTGTTCTTTTGGGTCAAAATCTCAACAATATCGCCATTTTGCAAGCGTGTTGACAGTGGAATCATTCTCCCATTCACCCGCGCCCCCGCACAATGATTTCCGACCTCTGTGTGAATCCGATAAGCAAAATCTACTGTTGTCGAACCAGGACTTAAGGAAACTAAATCCCCCTTAGGGGTGAAGACATAAACATCATCTTCAAATAAATTATCCTTGATGCTTTCTAAATATTCTTGAGCGTCTTTTAGGTCACTTTGCCATTCCAACAACTGCCGCAACCAAGTGAACTTCTCATCTTGCCCTGTTGTCTGGACATTAGAACCCCCTGTTTCCTTGTACTTCCAATGAGCAGCAATTCCGTACTCAGCTATCCGATGCATTTCCTGCGTTCGGATTTGCACTTCCAAGGGACGACCTGTAAAACCGATCACACCAGTATGCAAAGATTGGTAATGATTTGGCTTGGGCAGTCCGATGTAATCTTTAAATCTACCAGGAATTGGGCGAAAGGCATCGTGAACTATAGCCAAAGCGCGATAACATTCTTCATTGGTTTTAACAATAATTCGCAATGCAGCCAAATCATAAATTTCGTGAAATTCTTTTTGCTGCCGGTGCATTTTTTGGTAGATACTATAAAGGTGCTTCGGGCGTCCGCTGATTTCGATGACTTCAACACCGGTTTGTTGCAAGCGATCGCACAAAGTTTTCGTAATTTTGTCCAGTCTTTCTTCTCGTGCTGCTCGTTTTTCGGCAACATATGTTTGAATTTGGCGATAAGACTCTGGTTCGAGATATTTAAAAGCCAAATCCTCCAATTCCCACTTAATTTGCCAGATTCCCAACCGATTGGCTAAAGGAGCAAAAATATCTCGCGTTTCTTGAGCGTTGCTGCGACGACTTTCTTCTGACATAAACTGCAAAGTTCGCATATTATGCAGCCGATCTGCCAACTTCACCACAATTACTCGGATATCCTTTGCCATTGCCAAAAACATTCGTCGGAAGTTTTCTGCTTGGCTTTCGGTTTTGCTTTTAAAGTTAAATTTAGAGAGCTTGGTAACACCTTCTACCAATTGTCTAACTTCTGCGCCAAAATGCTCTTCTATTTCCTCAATTGTAATATCTGTATCCTCGACGACATCATGGAGAAATCCAGCTGCTATCATGGCAGAACTCCCCCCCAAGTCGCGTAACAATCCGGCTACAGCTACGGGATGGCAAATGTATGGTTCTCCCGATTTGCGGTATTGACCTTCATGCAACTCGTAAGCAAATTTAAATGCTCGACAAATCAAAGCTGTATCATGACGCTTTTTGTCATCTTCTTGGGGAGGAAGTGCGGATGACTCTTGTAAAGATTTTTTTAGCCAATCCGGAAGGGTGATTTCAACTGGGTAATTTATAAGTATACCGCTCATAAAATTGAAATTAAGCTAATTTGTGGTTAAGTGGATGTACTCTGACAATGGTATTACCGCCATAAGTTGCCATAATTACGGGGTAAAAGAAGTGTTAGAAGGATTTCCTGGCAATAAGAATTGCGATATTATCTGGCTTGAGTGTCAACAATCATAGTTGGGAAAATCGAATTATGGCAGTGTGCAGCCCCCTAGCGTCATTTGAGGCGAGTAATTATAATAAAAGTTTAAAATGTTTGTTTTATAAGAAAATCTTGACATTAATATTATCTCAAGAAGCACTTAATGTCTCTAAATTGCGAGAAGTATCACCAACTAGCAACATTGCTCCAGCAATTACGTGACTATACCACGTCTACTGAACTAAATGCGCCCGAACTGCGGTTGCGTGTGGCATCTTTGCAGCAAATGTTTCTTGTTCAGATTGTGCCTTTGACTGATGAAGATACTCAGATGCCTCATAATTCAAGGGAACAGTCTTATCAAACCGAGATGAGCAAGCAACTGCGCTTATTGGAATTGGATGTAATGTTTTTCCAAGGAGCGAGGCAATCAGCTACTGCTCAAGCTAGACTTCAGACAATTAGCGATCGCTTGACAACTCTAATGCAATACTGCGAAGCAATACTGCAACAAGAATAACAAGCATGAAAAGATAAAAATTACAAGATTTTTTTCTCGCTTTTATCTTCTCTATTTCTATTGTAAAGAAAGTTTATCCACAACAATAATATATTTCATCTGTCTAAGTGTGGAAAATTTGACATTTGGCTGTCTAATATAGCATTCTACATTGTTCTGGGTTACGGGTGGTCAGATTCCCGACTTCTTAAAGAAGTCGGGAATCTAACATTGAGCGATCTTCTCGCTCACTACGAAAATATATCTGATACACTATCTTAAATTTGAAATTATAAAAGCGATTGTAGCGATCGCCTACATGATAAAATATGAATGAAGCTTTATTCAAAATCGAAAATCTCCGCGTTGCCTATCCTCACGGTAAGGATGAAGAACCTAAATGGGCGGTTGATGATGTCTCTTTGACTCTGCAACCCGGTGAAAGGATGGGATTGGTGGGAGAATCTGGATGTGGGAAATCAACTTTGGGACGTGCAGCGATGCGGTTATTACCCTCATCTAGCCGTGTTGAAGGACGGGTGATGTTTCAAGGGCAATCGGTGTTTGATTTAAATCCCAATCAGTTGCGAAAATTTCGCGGTGAAGCGGTAGGGCTGATTTTTCAAGATCCGATGACACGGCTCGATCCGTTGATGACAATCGGTAAGCATTGTTTAGAAACACTCAAGGCGCATTCACCTAGTTTATCAACTAAACAAGCGAAAGAAATAGCGATCGCCACTTTAGAAAAGGTGAAAATTCCTGCCAGTCGTTGGAATCAGTACCCTCATGAGTTTAGCGGGGGAATGCGGCAAAGAGTAGCGATCGCTTTAGCTTTACTTCTCAACCCCAAGTTAATTGTTGCCGATGAACCGACAACGAGTTTAGATGTCACCGTTTCCGCACAAATTTTACAAGAGTTAACACGATTGTGCGGTGAAGAAAATATGGGATTGTTGCTAATTTCTCACGATTTGGCAATGGTGGGGGAATATTGCGATCGCATTGGGGTGATGTATGACGGTAAAATTGTAGAAAAGGGTGCAACCGAATCTGTATTTAGACAACCGACTCACGAATACACGCGATCGCTTTTGCAAGCAGCTTTACACATTCAATCAGTGGATGAGTTAGAAAGTGGGGACTTGGGAGTGCAAACTGGGGAAAAGCACTCTACGCCAATTTTACGAGTAACAGAATTACAGCAACACTATAATATTGAACCCAACTTTATTGAACGTCTATTTAAAGCCCAAACTCAGACAATAAAAGCAGTCGATGGTATTAACTTAGAACTATATCAAGGGGAAATTCTCGGATTAGTTGGAGAGTCAGGTTGCGGTAAAAGTACACTATCGCGGACAATTTTGCAATTAATTCGTCCCACTGGTGGTAAAATTGAATTCTTCGGCAAAGATTTAACTAACTTATCAAATCAAGAAATTCGCTCTTCCAGAAGACAAATGCAGATGGTGTTTCAAGACCCTCATGCTTGTCTGAATCCGGCGATGACTGTAGGACAAAGTATAGCAGATCCTCTGATAATTCATCATATCACCGATGCGAAACAAGCAAAAGAACAAGTACTCTTGATGTTAGAGAAAGTCGGTTTAAAACCGGCAGAAATTTATTATCAGCGTTATGCATCGGATTTATCAGGGGGACAACAACAAAGAGTAGCGATCGCACGAGCTTTAATTACTCGTCCCAAGCTGCTGATTTGCGACGAACCGGTGAGTATGCTAGACGCTAGCGTGCAATCGCAAGTGCTGGATTTGATGTTGGCATTAAAAGAAGAGTTTGATTTAACTTACTTGTTCATCACTCATGATTTGTGGTTAGCGAGATTTTTATGCGATCGCATTGCCGTAATGAATGGTGGTAAAATCGTCGAACTAGGTGCGACAAAAGAGATTTTCGCCAATCCTCAACACCCCTACACCAAAACCTTACTAGCTGCTGCTCCCTTACTAGCACGAGCTTAATTAAAAATTTCCCGACGACTAAAGTCGCGGCTACACAAACGAAGCCCACCTGCGTGGGCTAATAACCTGCGTAAGCTTAGTTCGTATAATTCTCGCTTTGGATCATATTTAAGCAAAGCACAAAATGACTATTCGCCATGCCACTGAAACTGACTTGCCTGAAATTGTAGCGATTTACAATGCTGCAATTCCTAGCCGCATGGCTACTGCTGATTTAGAGCCGGTGTCTGTAGCCAGTCGAATGACTTGGTTTGGTGAGCGATCGCATAACATCCGTCCAATTTGGGTAATAGAAGTAGAAGGTATGATTGCTGGCTGGCTCAGTTTCCAATCGTTTTATGGGCGTCCTGCTTATCATACCACTGCGGAAATTAGTATTTATATTGCTACTGGATATCATCAGCGTGGCTTAGGGCAGCAACTTCTAGCACAAGCAATTCATGAAAGTCCTAGTTTGGGTTTAAACACTTTATTAGGTTTAATTTTTGCCCATAATCAACCTAGTTTAAAACTGTTTGAAAAATTCAACTTTCAATCTTGGGGTTATTTACCTAAAGTCGCACAACTTGACGGTATTGAACGCGATTTAGTGATTATGGGACTGCGAATTAAATAATGAATATAACTTTCATGCGATCGCCGAAACTGATGTAGTTGTGGAAGAGAGATGCGATCGCTCCGGATTGCATTCATCAGTTACGCGGACATCAACCGCTGTCTCGCTTGGTGGAATTGTACGCCCTAATTCGTTCGCAGTTTCAATCCACTCTTGCATAACTATTTCTACATTTTGCAGTGCTTCTTGATAAGTTTCGCCGTCAGCAGCGCATCCTGGTAATTCTGGAACTTCGGCAATAAATGCTTGGTTTTATTCGCTCCAGTAAAGGATTATTTTATAATGAAGCATCATTTTAACCTCTGTATTGTTTGTGCAAACACTCTTAAAACCCAAACGCTAAAGCATCAAGCATATATTTACTTTTATCACGCCCAACTTCTAGATAAATTTCCAGTAATTCTTCGTAAGCTGTTGCTCCACCAACAATATTCCAAAATTCATTGCCAATCACAACAGCCTCAGCAAAAGGCGTATAATTTAATGTCTGTGACCATTTATAATCAGCTTTGGTTGCACCGTAAGGGTTATAAGGCATAGCATAATAGGCTTGTACTTTAGGAGGCTTTTCACCACGCAACAAGTGAAGTCTCAACAAACGCTGAGTCACCTCTAAACATTGTCCTTTATTTGGTTTGGGAGATTTAATTTCAAATAAGAATTCTGTGCCGTCATGAGCCAGAATATATAAGTCAGCACGGACTGTTTTTACCTCTAAATCATCTGAACGACGAGAGTTTAGCACTGCTGTTATCATTTCTTCTAAAGAAGGTTTAGCTTGTCCTTTCTTAACCGCAGATTCATAATATTCTTTCTGACGTTCCGCTTCGGCAAATGCTGCTAAACTTACTTCTGCTTTGATATCATAACCTCGGCGTGCATTTTGATGATACTCTAGGGCAATTAAACGGGCGCATTCTTCAAGAGAATTTCCTAATCGAGTACTCAATCCCCGTTCAAATTGGTTGATACGTATTAATTCTGGTGGAATCAGTGCTGCTTGAAACGGCTTCAATTCTCCATTAGCTGAAAACCTTGATAAATACTCTGCTGCATTATCGGGTTTTATAATTTCGCGTCCTTTATATTCATCTACAAGTCCATCAATAAATCCCTCTAAATATCCTTTTATTTTTGCGCGAGTTTTAGAACTAATAGCTGTCATGTGTAAATTTTAAATTATAAAATTATTGTTAGCAAAGCTTTCGCCAAATGGTAAACTACAGGTACAGATACAGCATTACCAAATTGATGCTTTGCAGTTGACTCGTTATTAGCAATCTGAAACCATTCTGGAAAACCTTGCAATCTAGCGTAATCTTGTGCTACTAAAGACTTGAATTTTTTCTTTTGATAAATTTCTGTAATAAATGTTTGTTTATATGCTTCAGGTTCTTGACACTCTATCGAGATTGTTGCTACAAAATCTCTCGTTCCAGTTGCAGTTAAAGTCCCAATAGCATCAGCATGTGGTAAGAAAATTTTAGATACACCGTTAATTCCAGAAGAGATTTTAGAGTTGACAAATTCATATCCTTGCCCTTCTATAAAACGTAAAATCTCTTTGGAAATCAAATTATCAACTTCTTCTGGCTGTAAATCGTTCACTAACGTCTTTAAGACTTCCAAGCTTAGTGGATTACCATCTTTAAGTCCGTAAATCTTCTTTCTTCTATTTCTCAATATAGTTTGACAAATTAATTTTTCTCTTACACTTGTTTCGATTAAGTCCCAAGAATGAATGGTAGTGTGTCCATCTCTGATATCAGCAAATAAAAAGAAATCATTTAATTCATCTATTTTCTGAAATCTCCCTCTAGAAGCTGGTATTTTGCTATCAAATAAAACC
>CASBQA010000176.1 GCA_949127635.1 Nostocales cyanobacterium PMM_0069
CTGACCAATATCGTTTAACTGACACCAATCAATAACTCTACGGCTAACAGTATGGAGATAGTTATCAATCCTTCTGTCTCGCTTGCTGTTTAGCTGTTTAATTTGTCTCCAAGCTTCGATTGATTGCGATGAAGCTATTCTTTTATTGAAGAATTGGTTAAGACTTTTTAATGGTCTACCGTTTACCAGTAACGGTTTGACACCGGACTGATTCGATGTTATAGCCATCAAATTATTTAAACCAAGGTCTACACCAGCAATATATTTACCATCTGATTTAGCGGGATCTTCAGCGGTGTAAACAACTTCAATAACATAATGATTTAGCTTAGGAACAATCCGAACTTGGTCTACATTATTAGCTTGAGTTGGAAACTCAATATTTGTTTGAGAAAGCTTAATTACACCTTTTGTCAAAGCTGGTTTTGATATTGCGTCTACCGGATAAATAACAACATTTCTACCGCGTTCTTTATGCTTATATCTAGGCATTTTAGGCTTACCTAAATACTTCTGTGGATGTTTTGACCAATCTTTTAACGCTGCTAACCAACATGACCAAGCATCCGTTACTCTACGAACAATCTGTTTACTAACTTTTGTAGGCAGATATCTGTAAGCTTCTAAATTCTTGGTTTGATGGTAGATGTCAATCGAGTTGTAATACTTTTTCGTTTCAAAGAAATATTGACGTTGAATATAGTTAGCAGCGTTGTAAAGATGTTTGGACTGTAACGCCAAATAGTCGCACTTTTTCCAAAACTTATGCTGTCGGTTAATTACGTGTTTTTCTACGAGTTGCATTGATTCGACCGTTCAATGTTGTTATACTCATATTATATATGATTTATTTAAAATTGGTAACATGGCTAGAAAAAAGATTTATGCAGAACCAAAACGTAGGTTTACCATGACTTTGACTGAAACAGCTATTCAATGGTTAGAAGAAAAACAGATAGAAATGCTAGCTGGAAGCTTGAGTGATGTTATAGAACGTATGGCACGAGAAAAGCTACCCAAAAATGAGTAGCAATGGTTAGCTTTGTCCAGAAATTAAGTTACAGTTTCTTGCCCGTTTTAATCCTGCTGCTGCTCGACGACTCAGGGAAAAAATTAAACAGCAATGCAAACTATTAGCTGATTTTCCTAATATGGGGCAAAGCTGCGATGATTTTGAAAGAAGTTTACGCAGTTTTCCAGTAGAAAATTATTGGATATTTTATCGTCCCATTGATGGTGGTGTGGAAATTGTGCGGGTAGTTAGTGGGTATCGGGATTTAGAGGTAATTTTCTCAAGTGAGGATATTCCTTAAAAAAAGTAGGATTTGTCTTGCAAAAAATTTATTGTCAGTAAAAACATACAGCAGATTGCATTGTTATTAAATACACGTAGAGACGTTCCGGTGGAACGTCTCAGAGGGGTTTTTGGGTTTTACGCATGTAACTCATTTACCTCAAATCTTCTCTATAATTACATTCAGGATAGCGTTCTACGCGAAGTACCAAAAGCATCGTGTTTCTATATTATGTCACCACCTAATAACAAAGTGCTAATTTTTGACACCACCATGCGTGATGGAGAACTTACTCCTGGTGTCAAAATGAATTTGCAACAAAAAAAAACCGAAATCCTTGTAGAGACGTAGCAGTGCTACGTCTTTACATTATATGTAATAAACCTGTGATGATATCACCTTCTTTAATATTCACTCTAGTAATAAAAAAAGCCCCTGTTTTTCAACAGGAGCCTTAAAACTATTGATTGTCAGTGATGAAAGTTAAAAACTTTGTAACCTAGTCAAGTGGTTTCATTGACATTACTGGTTCGGTATCACGGTTGATTCCTTTCTCGAATCCACCTGATGCTGCACGAGCGCGACCGGCGTGCCACAAGTGACCAACCAGGAAGAAGAAGCCCACAACAAAGTGGAAACATGCCAACCAAGCACGAGGAGATACGTAGTTAAAAGAGTTGATCTCCGTAGCCACACCACCCACAGAGTTCAAAGAACCCAGAGGAGCGTGAGTCATGTATTCAGCGGCACGACGAGCTTGCCAAGGCTGAATATCATTCTTGATTTTTTCCAAGTCAAGACCGTTGGGACCGCGTAGAGGCTCCAACCAAGGACCTCGGAAATCCCAGAAGCGCATGGTTTCTCCACCGAAGATGATTTCACCAGTAGGAGAGCGCATCAGGTATTTACCTAGACCGGTAGGACCTTGTGCAGAACCGACGTTAGCACCCAAGCGTTGGTCACGAATCAAGAAGGTTAAAGCTTGAGCTTGAGAAGCTTCTGGACCAGTAGGACCGTAGAATTCGCTGGGGTAAGCGGTGTTATTGTACCAAACCATGAGAGAGGCGACGAAAGCCATCAAGGACACAGCGCCAATACTGTAGGAGAGGTAAGCTTCACCAGACCAAATCAAGGCGCGACGTGCCCAAGCAAAGGGTTTGGTGAGAATGTGGAAAATACCGCCTGCTATACACACAAAGGCAACCCAAATGTGACCGCCAATGATATCTTCCATGTTATTGACGCTGACAATCCAGCCTTCGCCGCCGAAGGGGGATTTAATCAAATAACCGAAGATAGTGGCTGGGTTCAGTGTGGGGTTGGTAATGACGCGAACATCACCACCGCCTGGTGCCCAGGTGTCGTATACGCCACCAAAGAACGTTGCCTTCAATACCAACAGAAGCGCACCGCATCCTAAGATGATCAGGTGGAATCCGATGATATTGGTCATCTTGTTCTTATCTTTCCAGTCGTAACCAAAGAACGAAGAATACTCTTCTAAGGTTTCTGGACCGCGAACGGCATGATAGATACCGCCAAAACCTAATACAGCCGAAGAAATCAAGTGCAGTACACCGACTACGAAGTAGGGGAAGGTATCAATGACTTCACCACCTATACCAACACCCCAGCCCAAGGTGGCTAGGTGAGGTAGCAAAATCAAGCCCTGTTCGTACATTGGCTTTTCGGGAATGAAGTGAGCGACTTCAAACAAAGTCATCGCTCCAGCCCAGAATACAATCAAGCCAGCATGAGCTACGTGAGCACCTAGCAGTTTGCCGGATAAGTTGATTAAACGAGCATTACCAGACCACCAAGCGAATCCAGTGGATTCTTGGTCACGTCCGCTGCCCATTACCGAAGGTCTATTAGAGAGCGTTACCACGCGGTAGTACCTCTTCAGGGAATATAAATTGTTCGTGAGGCTGATCTTGAGGAGCCATCCAAGCGCGGATACCCTCGTTCAGCAAAATGTTCTTGGTATAGAAAGTTTCAAACTCTGGGTCTTCTGCCGC
>CASBQA010000177.1 GCA_949127635.1 Nostocales cyanobacterium PMM_0069
ATGCCCAATGCCCAATGCCCAATGCCCTCCCCCCTTGATATATCTGACACACATCACCGGGGTACTAACACTTTGCTCGACAATTGATTGGCTGTTACCAAATCTGCATACTCAAGTCTGGGCAAGCATTTTGTTAGCGTTGATGGTTGCAGAGTGGCTGCAAAGCCTTGGTGCTAGAATCTGGCGACGTAGTGCATGGCACATCGGTTTAGGATTGGCGGTAACTAGTTATTTACTACTTTGGGAAAATGCTTCCGCTTTTTGGACAAGCGGTATAATCAACAATCAGAATTGGGGCTTAATTTGGATAATTACGCCTATTACTCTCACGGTGATTGCTAGCCGCACCTCTGCACCGCGACGCATTACTAGCAGTTTATTGAGTGTTTTGACGTTGTTAGCAGCACAGTTACTTATTTTACCCTTGCCAGGAACCAGATTAATTGGTTTAGGTGTGGGTACAGCAGGGATGTTTGCAAACACGCGCTATTTACGAAACAAGCAATCTGCGGGAACTACGGTAGGTTTTGGGCTGAGTTTTATTGCTGTGCTGCTGTGGGATGGCATTTTTAATTTACCGCATCTATCGCTAGATGGATGGTTTGTGGTGGGAGCGATCGCTATCTTCAGTTTATGGCTGATGAGCAAAGCACTCAGTCGAGGTGAAGAATTAGCCGCTATATATGCAACTGTCACCGACAAATGGGCGATCGCTTTATGTAGTTTTGAATTATTGAGTCTGACACTGCACTCACTACTTGTTTACCAAAACTTTGCAAATCCTGGTTTTTTATACTTAACTTCCACCGCAATAACTTTGGCTGCAATCCTTTATCGCAGTTGGCAACAACCGACCAATTGGGCATTTTATGGCATCGGTTGGTGTCTGGAATTGTTGATAGCTCAAGTTTTCGGCTTTGGCAAAGGCGATATTATCAAGATTGCGATCGCTAACATTGCCTTAGGTTTAATAACTCAGCTTTTTGGTGAGTGGTGGCGAAGACGACATCAATTAGCCAAATTGCCCAGTAGTTTCCACATCTTACCTTTAATATATGGTGCATTCAGCATATTGCTGCGTTTAGACACCTTTACCGAGTGGACGGGTTTATATTCTTTAGGTGTAGCCTTGATTGTAATTGGTGTAGGGCGACGCCACCAAGATTTAAAACCGCTACTTTATTTAGGAATCGCAGGCATATCAATTTCCGCTTATGAACTTTTGTTCTATCAAATGTCCCAAGCTTCGGGAGGTGGTAGGGGTGATGGATTGATTGCCATGTCCGCTTTGGGTGCAACCATCATGTATGCTTATCGTATATTGTCGCCTTGGCTAATTAACTATTTACGTCTTACACCCCAAGAATTAAAAGCGATCGCTCATCTTCACTGGGCTGGCAGTAGTTGCTTATTGATGGCAGCCATTAGTGCCCCCATCGCCGTCAATCGCCTTGTAGGATTAGCGACAGGCGCATTTTTAATTCGCTACGCCATTTTTCAAGGACGCCGTTCTCCTACCACCGTAGAGACGTTCCAGTGGAACGTCTCTACACAGGAAATCTGGGTTTACTTAGGTTTATTAGAATTTGCTGGTATGCGAATTTACTGGCGCGAAACCGCAATAGGACACTTATTAACTGGTGTTTTAGTTCCTTGGAATGGTGCGATCGCTTGTTTAGTTGCCTATTTTCTCTACATCTTACCTTGGGAGAGTTGGGGCTGGTCGAAAAAACCTTGGCAACTCGCAGCATACATAATTCCACTGATAATTTTATGGGAAACTCGACTCCAAGTATACCCGATTACGATAGCGATCGCTGCTGCCTATTACATCTTCCTCGCCAAAATTCGCGAAAATATTCGTTTTACTTACATCAGTGTCGCCTTGATTGATTGGGCGCTATTTCGCTGGTTTGGGAATTTACATCTCACAGATACTTTGTGGTACATCACACCAGTCGGATTATCACTACTCTATATTGCTCAAGTAGATCCACACCTTGCCCTTCCAGATTATAAAACATCTCGTCACTACTTACGACTGCTAGGCAGCAGCATAATTTGTGGATGGGCAATTTTATTTCATATTGAAAGCGCGATCATACCGGGAATTTTCAGCCTCATCGCCATATTTGCCGGATTAGCTTTGCGAGTCCGGGCTTTTCTTTACGTTGGTACAGCCACATTTTTCATTACCAGCGTCTATCAACTGATAATTTTTAGCTTGCGATATCCTTTTTTGAAATGGGTAATTGGCTTGTTAGTCGGTGTAGCGCTGATTTCGATAGCAGCCAACTTTGAAACCCGTCGCGCTCAAATAAATTCTCTACTTCGCAATACTAACGGTGGATTTCAAGAATGGGAATAGTTCGTAAGTGGGTAGGCAAAAATATTTATACATTCTGAAAAGCTCAAACCCTTGTCATTGCGAGGAACGAAGCAATCGCAATATATATTTAATTTTGCACAACCACTTAGAGAGTCTGTTCTATTATGCCGCAGTCAGATGGCACATTGAATTCTTGACTGATAAAAAAATCCCCACACAATATTAGATGAATGTGGGGATTTGTTATAAATTTAAGCTGAGATGTTAAAAATCAGGAATCTTCAAATTCGCTTTTTGCGCGTTCAAAAGCTCCTGTGGGATCATTTGGATTCGGAAAAATGGCTCCCCTTCCTGCTACTAAATTACCGTTTTTATAAATTGAAACAGTGGAAAGAGGTGGGAATATTCGCGGTGTCGGTGTCTGAGAGTAAGCATATCCATTTTCTTCAACCACACCTACAGCAATTTTGTAATCACTACCAAAAAAGTTTTGAGCTTTTGCCTGTAACAGCTCTAAGTTAGCTTCACCATTTTCGAGGAAAACTCTTGATACCAAAATTACAGCAACAGGCTTGTCAGATCTGATTACTTCAGTTTCAAAATTCCCTGGATTGAGAGTTGTTATGGTAGCAGCAACCGCAGGAGATGTGAGTAACATCAAGCTGACAACTAGTACCAAAAACACTGATACTACTCGTTTTCCAATGCTAGCAATACCTTTGGTGACTTTTACAGTCATAGTTCTCCGTGTATTAGCGCAAAGACACTAGTAAATTAACACGAATGAAAAAGAGACACAAGGACAGTTAAGACACTTAAGGAAAAATAAGTTTAACGTAATAAAATACAAAATAAAAACAGAGACATTAATTTAAATGCCTCTGCCTTTTCATCCTATGCGCTCTTAATCCATCCTCAAACTGTGTTTTTTTACATCAGTTTAAGCTTTTCAATATTTGTTTCCAGTCCAGAGACTATCAAAGAAATCATCTGTAAAATTGCGGCTCTATCACCCGTCTTGCAACGCTCAAATAACAAATGAACATCCACCAACCCCGTCTCAATTGCTGATTTTAACACTGTATTTTCACTTGCCTTGAGACTATTATTTGCACAAGCGGTGTAAAGCACTACTCCCGCCATAGTGTACATATCTAACATTGGTTCATCACTATTGTGATTTACAATTTGGGGAAAGTGTGATAAAGGATGGACGAAGTGGTCAAAAGTTAATTGGGTCATGATTTTGGTCGAATCGATACTTGAATAAGTTCAAACTCCAGGTAACGCCGATCAACTGATGAACAATTTGCATCATCCGTTGTGCGGTGAACTTTCATCCGATAAGGGATTTCGTCTACGGAATTTTCAGTTGTGTGATGTTCCTAAATTTGTGCTAGCGTATATACTGAAAAGAAGAGGGACAAAAACCTTTAGATTTCTTACTTGAAATTAAAAGCTAGCTATAAGAGTGAAAAGCTGGCTTTTAGGGTCATCTGCCTTTTTTGATTCTTCCGCTTCAGTAATTTAGTGATTCACACCCTAATATTAAACTTGTCATTTTTATTTGTCAATATGTCATTTAAAAATGACTAACAAAATCGTCCTGCTATTGAGATGTCATGAGAGAAAATAAAAGGTAGGAGTAGTGTTGAGAAGTTCAAATTATGACTGATAGAAGACGTTCTGACGACTACAAGCAGGTTAGCGGCTACATTCCGATAGACCTAGCGCGGGAGTTTAAAAGCATCTGCGCTCGCGAAGGTGTATCTCAAAGCGACGCATTAGAAGAGATGACGCGTGAATGGCTAGCCAAAAGGACAGGTGTCCATTCAGTAATTCCCGAACCTGCTCGTCCAAAAACAATTGCTGAGGTAGTTCAGGTAAACATGACAAAACTTAAGGGTTGTGGAGTGAGAAACTTGCGAGCGATCGCCAAAGCCGAAGTACTACCGACACCAGGAGACTTTGCCATCATCACATCAGCCTTAGGTATTCCTGAGGAAGAACGAAAAATAATTTGGCAAGAAACTTTCAAAATTTCCGTGTTTTCCGATTTCCGGGGTGTAAATATATGTAAAGAGTCTGAAAGTATAAAAGAAGATGAGCACAAGTATTCTTCGGATATTGAACCTACCGGGCTGGAACTATAAAATGTCCCATGAGGGAGTTTCCATCCTTGCTCCCACAAAGCGGGATGCTACCGACCTTGCCCAAAGCTACGGAGATGCTCTCAGTGAAACTGCGGCAAAACTCAACGGTAAAGTGCGAATTAAATGGAGGGGCTGTAAAAATCCAATCGAATTTTTCGGGTGGATGTCTTCCTCTGGTGCCCCCACACCCTCAGAAACTGCCGAACGTATTTTGCATTCTGGGGGTGCAGTCTTTTGCAGCCAAGTGCATATCCCCAAAGGGTTATTGTACCGAATGGTTGCAGCCGCTGAAAACGAGCGTCCAATTAGCATTGTCAGACAAGACAATCGCAAGCAAATCATAGTCAACCAACCAATGGCTGACATGTTAGATACTCCCCCGGAGGTTGCTACCCAAAGAGTAATGACTCAATTTTGGCTTCCTGAAGATTTGGCAGAGCTAGAACAAAGACTAAATAACAATAGTGAGTTTACATGGACTTACTCTGCTGGACTCAATGAGCAAGCTTGGGCAATTTTAACAACCCATTTTCAGGCATTTGAGGTTGAGGGCATTTGGTACAGACAGGGAACTTGCTTATCAACTCCTCAGCTTGTGCCAATTCCACCAGGGGCTTTTGCTCCGGTTTAAGTAGGTGGACAATTTAAACCGAAGAATTACGGGTGTGCATAAATTATTACTTTCAGGGTGCATTTCTTACTTAAAAGTGTATTAATATCAAGTCCGATTTATGAATAAAAATTACCGCACAAAGCACTCTGGCTGTAGTAAATATTAACTTTGGTTAAAAAATATTATTTATAATATTAAATAGAGGATTGCACTTGGATGCAATAAAGAACCTCACCCCCTTCCCCTCTCCTTATTAAGGAGAGGGGTGTCCGGAACGGACGGGGTGAGGTTTTATGTACCTCACTCAAGCAAGAACCGCTATAATTAGGTTTGTACGCTAAATTCTTGTGGGTCTATATCCCAATTCACCCAGCGAATTGCTTCTCGCGCTGTTTGCAAATTCGGCGGTACGCGCAAAGTGTGAATACTTTTCGTACTGGGGCAAGTCATTTTTAAAATATGAATTGGCTCAACATCAACCTTGGCTTCAATTTTTAACAGCGTGTATTCTTGCCAAGAATCTAATTCCACAGCTTGCAATTGGTTAGCGATGCGTGTGTAACCAATTCTTTGAATTAGCGATCGCCGTATTTCAGAGTTTGGTTCTGATAACAGCCATTGCGGTTGCAACTTCTCAGTAGGTATGACCTCAATTAAAAGTCGCCTCAGTTCAGTATTTGATTCTTTTAAATACCAATCAGCTTGCCACTTTTGCGTAGGTATGACCTCAGTTAAAAGTCGTCTCAGTTCAATATTTGATTCTTCTAAATACCAATCAGCTTGCCAGTTTTGCGGGTGTACCTTGCCGTATTTTTCTGGTAAGCGAACCCGATGACAGCGAGCATTCTCTAAATTTACACCTTCAAGGTTAGCATCGCGCAGTTGAGTCTTGGTGAGGTCAGCATCACTGAGGTTAGCATAACTCAGGTTTGCGTTACGTAAGTCTGTCCTTAATAAATCTGAACTCACTAAACAAGCGCCACTCAGGTTAGCATAACTTAGGTCAGCGTCGCTCAAATCTTTGTGACTCAAGTCTTTACCTGCGGCTTGTTTGTTAATAATTTCCCAAACTAAACGCCATTTATCATCTAGTTTGGTTGCTTCGTTAATTTTGGTATCTTTTAAAGATGCACATCTCAAGTTAGCATCACTCAAATCAGCACCGCTCAAGTCAGCATTGCTCAAGTTAGCGCTTTCAAGATTGGCACCTTCTAAGTTGGCACCGCTCAAATTAGCACCGTTTAAATCGGCACGTTCCAGAGAAGCTTCCCCGCTGGTATAAGTTAAGTCAGCACCGCTGAGGTTAGCATTTTTCAGATTAGCACCACTCAAATACACACCCTTCATTTCAGCATTCGTCAGGTTAGCACCTTCTAGGTTGGCAAATTTTAAGTAAGTGTCATCCAAACAAGAGTTGCTCAAATCGGCATATCTCAAGTCGGCACGACTTAACTCAATATCCTGTAGGTTAACGGCACTTAGAAAAGCACCCCGCAAGCAAGCACCAGATAAGTTAGCACGGACTTCTCCGTGGAAATCCTGAAACTTGACATCCCTAAAGTTAACACCTTCTAAATTTGCATCTTGTAAATCAGCACGACTCAAGTCAGCACCGCTTAAGTCAATAAAAGCCAAGTCAACAGCGGGATCTAAACCAGCATCTCGCACTGCTTGCACAAAGTCATCCGGTTGTGTGTTTATAATGCGGTCAATTATCGCTTGACGTTCTGCTAATGTCATTTGAGGAGTCATACATAATATATAGATTTAGGTTGCACCTCACCCACCGAAGGGTAGGGTTAGACTAGTTCCCGGTGCGAAACTGCTGAACAAATCAAATATAAAACTTTGTCAATAATCAATAGTTTGCACATACAACTATTGATTATTAATAAAGCTAAATTTTACTATTTATCCCGATATGTTTAATAGCATAATATTTCAATACACTCAAATTTAATTCTTAGTAATAATTTCAAACAAAAATGTGATAATTTATTTTATTTTGGAGAGTCCCTCGACTAATAATAGTTAAATTATGAGCGATAATTCCCCATCCAACCCAACGACAAAATCCCAACTCTCCCTTATATAAACAACGTTATAAGCCAAAACATCGTTTTAAAAAACTGATACGTCCTTCTACTCCCAGGGTGCCAACGACGAGCTTTTTTAAAATTTCTTTTTCTTTCATGCTTGATTCATTCTTGACTTCGATAACCACCCTTGGGTAAGATGACTTCTTTGACTCCTAATGATTGAGCATAATTC
>CASBQA010000178.1 GCA_949127635.1 Nostocales cyanobacterium PMM_0069
AAAAAATTTTATTGTTTCAAATAGTTTGTGATTTGTCAACCATTCAAGTTCAGGGTAGCTTATTCTTTCTTTTGTTTCCAGTTTTTTGAGAATTTTATATAATGGACTATTAGGTGATAAACCTTCATATTTAGTTGCTTGATACTTTGCTTTTAAAACAACAAAGTGCCGCTTCAATTCCATCTCATGAGCAATAGCAACTGTCCCACCAAGCCGATTCTTTTCTAACCATTCAATCTCTGGATTAGTCAGCGCATATTCGGAGTTAAGTTTCCAAAGAATTGGGTAGAGAGGAACACAAATATTATCTTTGAAACCTAGCCAAAAGTTGGGGACTTTATACTGAGATTTGAGATGAGAAAACTCACTTTCTAGTTTTCTCAGTTCTTCTGTATTAGATTGCTGCTTTTGGCAAATTGTTTCGACAGTTTCAAAAAGCTTATGTTCTTTCAACCAATCAAACTCTAATTCAGTTAGTTCAATTCCTAAGTCAACTTTTCGCAAGATGAGATACAGAAGACTCTCAGATGATGAATCTTGATATTTAATTGCTTGGTACTTGGACTTGAGAGCAGCAAAGTGTTTTAAACGATTTTCAGACTCTTTTTCCATATTGATATAAGTCGCAATAACATTGCTCAATTTGTGTTATTTGCAACTATAACAACACTTACTAAAAACAGGGATGGCAAAATTACCACCCCAGAACAGAGAAACTTTCTTGAGAAAATTGCGTATTACCTACAACACTTTACACTGTCCTTGTTGCCGCAACAAATGATCGCACAATACTAAAGCAACCATCGCTTCTACCATCGGTACAGCACGCGGTAAAACGCAAGGATCGTGTCTTCCTTTGGCGGCTAAAAGCGTTTCTTCACCCTCATTAGTCACCGTCTTCTGCTCTTTTCTAATGGTAGCTGTCGGCTTAAATGCTACTCGTAAAATGATATTTTCGCCGTTGGAAATTCCCCCTTGAATTCCTCCAGAACGATTAGTTACAGTGCGAATTTCACCGTTTTCATCAATATAATATTCGTCGTTATGTTCAATTCCAGTTAACAGCGTCCCCGCGAAACCTGAACCAATTTCAAAACCTTTACTAGCGGGAAGAGACATTACACCTTTGGCAATATCTGCTTCTAATTTATCAAAAACTGGAACGCCTAAACCTTTGGGAACATTTCGCGCTACGCATTCTACCACACCACCGATAGAATCACCTTGTTTTGCGATCGCCTCAATTAATTCAATCATCCGTTCTGCACATTCGGCATCGGGACAGCGGACGATGTTACTTTCAACTTGTTCTAAAGTGACAGTATTTGCATCAATCGCACCTTCTAAATCTTTGATGCGCTTGACGTAACCGATAACTTCCACATTAGCGACTTGACGAAGAATTTTTTTAGCGATCGCACCTGCTGCGACTCTGCCAATTGTCTCACGCGCCGACGATCTACCGCCACCTTGCCAATTACGTATACCATATTTGGCATCATACGTCGCATCGGCATGAGAAGGGCGATACTTTTGTTGCATTTCGTCGTAATCTTGAGAACGAGCGTCTTTGTTCCGCACCAAAATTGAGATTGGTGTTCCCAGAGTTTTACCCTCAAACACTCCTGAGAGAATTTCGCACTTATCTTCTTCTTTGCGAGGCGTTGTAATCTTACTTTGTCCGGGACGCCTTCTATCTAATTCTACTTGAATTTCTTCAACAGAAATTTCTAGCCGTGGCGGACAGCCATCAATTATAACCCCCACACCACCGCCGTGAGACTCGCCAAAAGTAGTGACGCGAAATAAATGCCCAAAAGTGTTGCCCATAAAAGGAGTAGAGACGTTCCACCGGAACGTCTGTGTCAGGTTTATGTATTTTAGCTGATGTCTTGTTCTCAGCACAAAGACAAAAAACACTCAAGTTTTGTCTTTTTTTTCCTGTTTGCGATTATGATTTTTTAGTTTCTGGCATTGCTAGCCAAAACCAACCCAACCCCACAGCGGCAATTCCTGCTAACGTCATAAAACTAATGTGATAACCTGCTGCTTTTACCAAAAAACCGCTTCCCAGGTTACTCAATGCCGCACCAATACCAATCATAGTATTAATTGCTCCCTGTACTAAATTAAATCGCCCAGTACCTTCAGTTAAGTCTGCGACAACCACCACGACTAACACTGTAAAAATACCCGATGCGATTCCGTCGAAAACTTGTACTGACACTAAAAACCACGGATTGCGGCTGACGGTGTATAATAAAGCGCGAATTAAGACTGCGACAAAAGCTATTAATATTAGCGGCTTTCTACCCCATTTGTTGGCGGTTGTTCCAGCCCAAGCCGCAACAGGAATCATGATTAATTGTGCCACAATAACAGCCCCAGAAACGTAAAGCGAAGGAGCATTCTGTTTGCCTGCGGTTAATTCCTGGCTAACTAAAGGTAGTAGCGCTGCGTTGGCTAGGTAGAAGAGAATTACAGATGAAGCAAAGATGATGAGAGTACGATCACTTAACAAATCTTTCATACTGGCACGTTCTGTATTTTCCCCCTCGTCACCCCGCGCTTGTGTATTATCTATATCTTTTTTGCGAATCTGAAATACTGAAAATATCGTCAAAATACAGAGAATTACAAAAAAGTAAAAAATCCACACTCGTCCGACAAATTGCCCTAAAATACCAGCAACGATCGCTGCAATTACATTACCTGTATGATTAAGCGCTTCATTTCGCCCTACCCGCTCTTCTAAGTGTTCTTTACCCACCAATCCTAGGGAAGTGGCTGCAACCGCAGGACCGACAATTACTGCGGAGATACCAATCATACCTTGAGCCGCAATTACTGCCAAGAAAGCCGGAAAATGCACAATTACCATGTAACTGATGGCAAAAGTTAAAGTAGCGATCGCTATCAACCGTCTTTTGTCGCCAGAAGCATCAATTACAGCACCCAAAGGCGTTTGTGCTAATATTCCCACAATGCTGGTAGTTGAGAGGGCAATACCTACTTGCGCCGGATTTAAGTGGCGATCGGCTGTGAGAAATATTGCTAAGTAAGGCTCAAATACATCTCGGACATCTCCCAAGGACAAGTTTACTCGATCAAGTGCCGCAATAGAAGAGGCTTTCGGCTTGCGTTTTCCACGTTTATGCTGACTAAAGAGCAGGTTTTTCACAACTCGTTCAAGCTTTTGCATAGTCTGCTCTTGTCTTGCTTAACAATTATTAATCACACTGTTACTTTTTATAAGATTAATCACCTCTTCCTTAAGAATTATTATTAGTAATATTTCTGAAATTTCACAAAAGCTAGTCAAATTAATTACATATATTTCGTGAAAAATTGTATTTGTAATAATATACACCTGACCTACAGACATGAGATTCCTGGGGCAGCCTTTTCAAGGTGTCGGTTACTGATTGCATCTATTGATAGAGTTTCAATCAACACTAATCTTGCTGTAGAAGGATTAAAAAGAAATGATGAAATATCCACAATAAGCTTACTAAACTTCAAACTTTCTAAGTTGCTTTTTTGGATGAATACGCTCTGTTTGTTTTGCTGGAGATGGAAAAATGGTGTACATGGATAAGCGTTTGCATGTAGTTGTTGATCCAAGTACACAACTTTATGGCAATACTCCTGCTTTAGTTAAAAAAACGCCTTTAGCGCAATGTGAAATTACCGTGATTGTTCCAGCTCGAAATGAAGCGGAAACATTGAGCGCAACGCTTTCGGCTTTAGCGCATCAGGTAGATTTGCAAGGACAGCGCTTAGATTTCAGACGGTATGAAATAATTTTGCTACTGAATAATTGTACTGATAATTCAGCAGCGATCGCCAGGAATTTTGCACAACAACATCCAGATTTAGTACTGCACATAGTTGAAAAAACTCTACCTGCAACTGAAGCTTATATTGGTCGAGTTCGACAGATTTTGATGGATGAAGCCTATCGTCGCTTAATAAGTATAGGACGCAAGCGGGGAGTAATTGCTTCCACCGATGGCGATTCTCAGGTAAGCGAGACTTGGATCGCTGCGACACTATACGAAATTAATTGCGGTGCGGATGCGGTGGGAGGAAGAATTATTACGCTCTCAAGCGATCGCGCAACTTTAGATCCCTATGCTAAAGCTTGTCATCTACAGGAAGTCGGCTACCGTTACTTGATTGCAGAATTAGAAAGTTACCTTGACCCCGATCCTTATGATAGCTTTCCGCGACACTATCAACACTATGGGGCAAGTTTAGCCGTGACTGCACAAATGTATGCGATCGCTGGTGGTTTACCAGCCGTGCGAACACCGGAAGATGTCGCATTTTATCATGCTTTGGTGCGCGTCAATGCCCGTTTTCGCCATAGTCCGTTAGTGCGGGTAGAAACTTCCGCAAGACAAACCGGACGCACCGATATTGGTTTAGCTAATCAGTTAAATGAATGGTCACAAATGGGACGACAAAAGCAAGCATTTTTAGTAGAATCAGCAGCAGCAATTGAAACTCGTTATTCAGCGCGTCATCAGTTAAGAAGCATTTGGTTTTCTGTTCTTAACGGAAAGATGCCAACTCATATGCAATTAGCACCGTTAGCTGATACTTTAGGAGTTCCTTCCCTATGGCTTGTGCAAGAATTAAAACAACCATACACCTTTGGTCTGTTATTTGAGCGAGTTGAACAGCGTTCAAAAGAAGAAGGAATTTGGACACAGCGTTGGCAAAAGGTGGAAATTCAAACAGCAATTAGCGACTTACGGTTGCGTCTAGAAAGTCTGCGTCGTGGTAACGACAAAGACGCAAATAAAGTGCCGACTTACGTCTTTTAAATTCGATTCGTCTCATTAGTGCCAGATAAGTAACATCATGTCTGTTTAATTGACATCAATAAAAAAATCCGAAATCCTTGTAGAGACGTAGCACTGCTACGTCTTTAGGTGTATTGGATTAGAGCGGAATCTGCTATATCAAACTCGCTCAAATAAATCAAGCCGATATTCTTCCTCGCGTTGAGCTTTTAAATGTCGCAGTTTATTGGGGGTTAATTCTATAAATGAATCGTGAACTTGATCGCCATTTAAGGGATAATCACGCGCATATTGTGTCCAGTGAACTAAAAGCAGATGTCCTCCTGGTTCTAAGTGTTCTACAATGCATTGCTTTGCTTTTTGCAAGTCTTCCCAGCACCAGTAATATCCAACTTCTGACACCAAAACTAAATCAAACATTTCCTCAGGATACTGTTCTGGTAAACGCATGATTTGAAATCGCACTTGCTTTAAGTGTTGACAGCGCTGTATTGCTTTTTCTTGAGCTAGCTTTGACACTTCAATTGAGAGCAGCGAGTCACATTTAGAGGCTAGCTTTTCAGTCAAAATACCAATTGATCCGCCAATTTCAAAAGCAGATTTATAGCGTTTGGGTAAAGCAGCGATTGTGGCAGCATATTTCTTCGCTTCGTATTCACTGGTTTCAAATTTCCACGGATCGGGATTAGTGCCGTAAAGAGCTTCAAAATAACTTGGGGGAAGCGATACTCTTTCAGAGTCACTTGGTGAACGCTTTTGTATCTCTAATAATTTTTCTGGCTTGAGGATGCTTGCAGTGTTCAAAGCTTCGACAAAGTTATCAAAGTTTACAAAGTCTTCGATAATCTGCTCAACTCCCGCATCCTGTAAAGTTCTCTTTTGTTCACCGCTAGCGACACCGACAAAAGCAAGTTGTAATTGCACAGCAGTTAAAACATCCCAAATTCCATCACCTATACAAACAATTTTTTCAAAATCGAGTTGATTGTATACCGCTTTCGCTCTTGATATTGCGGTTTTGACAATATCTTCACGAGAAATGCCATCATCGGCAGACGCTGTGGGCAATTGTTCAACATCTAGCTTTACATTATGTAGTTTCATGCAAGCTGATGCACACCATCCTCCGGTTGCGAAAGCGATCGCCCAATTTTCTGTTTCTCGCAATTGCCGCAACATTATCGATGCTCCAGGTACTTCCGCAAACAATGTATTATCTGCTGTGTAGCATTCCTGCAACAAATCGACAAAGCGATGCTGAAGCCGAGATAATTCACTTTCTTCGGGAATACGTCCGAGAAACTCCTGAAAAATTTGCAAAGTTATCCCAGAGTCGGTTGTATGTCCATAACTAGCCCAGTTCGTGTTAATATCTTCAATGCCAAACTCTAAAGCAAAGGCTTTAACAAAGCATTGGCTATCAACATCGTTTGTTTTAGTCAGCGTTCCATCAATATCAAAAATTGCTAATTTCATTAAAGTATTTAATTTTCAACTTCTAAATAAACTTCCCAAGGACGAGCGAAATTCAAAAGCATTTCTGGTGTTAAGCGAAAACCTTCAGAATCGTCATCAATTAAGTTAGTAATTTGAGAACGATAACAAGCGATCGCTTGTTGTTTCAACTCCACCACCGCAGCAATATCCAGACGCCAACTTGTCACTTTTTCCGATTCTGTCAAGTTTCCCCGTTGCGCCAAGTCCCAATCCCAGATAGGATACTCAATAATGCGGGGTGATAAATCCAAATTACCCAAAGCGGTATGAATCAACTTTGAAGTTCCTCGGTGGTCTGGGTGAGGATCGTACCGCCACGGTAAAAAGATAATTTGCGGCGCAATTTCTGTTAAATAAGCACTACAACTTGCGATCGCACTGATATATTTTGTGGAAATTGACCCATCTTGCATTCCGCAAAAAGTGACATCATTAGGATTAACACCTAACATTGTCAAAGCTTCCAGCGTTTCCCTTTCACGTAATGCCTGTAGCATAGGTGCGGGATACTTCTGAGAATTAGGATGAGAAAGCGTACCATCACTAATAACCAATACGCAGACATCGCAATTCAGAGAACGCAGCATAGCGATCGCACCACCACAACCCAACGTCTCATCATCGGGATGAGGTGCAACAATTAGCACCGGACTGCCAACAATTTCCCCAACTGAATGCAGGGGTAAAGCACTGGGGTTAGTTAACGGTGATGCAAAACACCCTACCCCACCTGCGGGGTGGGATGCCGTTGACCCAGCTTTGTTATTGTTTAAATAGACATCATCTGCGTTCATCTGCGTTCATCTGCGGTTTAATATTCATACCAAAGCGATCGCGCCGGATTACTTTCAGCTAACACATACTGTCCTACACTAGAAAGTGCAGCATCAAAAGCGGGTTGACGCAGATACAGCGTTAAATCTCTGATGATGCGTTCCATCGGATTTGGTGGTAGCAAACCACGAGTACCAACAGAACGTTCACAAATTTGCATCGATGTCATGCAAATTTGTTCAATTGCTGTGCGTACCATATTTGCATAAGCGACGAGTTGATTTGCTTGGGGGTTGTCAACCGTCGGATAACCTCCAAACACAGGTGCATATGCTGCTACCATATCCGCAGCCGATCGCAACCAAAGATTACCATTTTCAATCGCGATCGCCATTCTACCCAGTCGTTCTCTTTGGTATGGATCGTTAGTATAATTGAGCTTTTGCAGATACTCGCGAGTGAAATCAAATAGTGCTTCCGCACCACCCAGTTGCACTGCCGCAAACCGAATTACTCCCACAGACAACCAAGGCTGTCTATAATAATCTCCAGGTTCACCAATTAAAGCATTTTGGTGCAACTCAACGCCGCTAAAATCTACTTTATAGCTAGCGGTTGCTCGCATTCCCGAAGGTTCCCACCAAGATGGATCGCTTACCGTTGCTACTTCATCCATTGGGACAATGCACATTTGCCAAGTGCCATCGGGTAAGACTCCATTGACAAACGGACGCTCAACGTAGCCAGAACCAGAACAAAAGGTTTTACAACCTTCGAGGCGATATTTACCATCCTCTAAGGGCATAATTTTAACACCATCAGCAGCCTCTGCATTCCAAACGCCAAATATTTTATGGCGATCGCGTGCATCAGCAGCAGAAGTTGCAATTTGTTCTTTAGTACCAAAAGTTTGAATCAGTTGCAGCGTATTGATATGTCCCTCATAAATTCGCCCAACTGCTAAATTACCACGCCCTATCTGCTTTAATAACATTAGCAGTTCTTGAGTCACACTCGAATCAACTCCCGCACCCCATCCCCCTAAACCTCGGTGTAAGGGTGCAGCTAATAAGCCGGCTTCGGCAATTAACTCAAACTCCTTTTGAGGGAAAGCGCCATTATAATCAATCGCGCTGGCGTTTAGCGCACAATAATCAGCAATTTCCGTTGCGCGTCTGAGAGCTTCCGCAATGCAAGAATCGTGCCATTCTGTAAGGATAACATCCTTTGATAGTTGAGTAACGATAGCCGCCTCCTTGATATAACATTTCTTGATGTATTTATGAAGATAATGAAATTCAGTACAGTAATGCCTCTATCTTCTGCGGGAAATATTGAACTTGATTTATTCGAGTTTCATAAATCGGGCGATCGCACTCCTTGAAGTACCGCTTTCAAGGCACGGGTCCACTCTTGTGCTATAAACTTATTACCCTGCTCGTTAAAGTGGAGACCGTCGCTAAAAATATCACCCTGTTTTAATCGAGCAAGTATTGAAGCGTGCATATCAAGGAAAAAAATTTGCTTGCCCTGTGCAGAGAGCTTTGTAACACGTTGCTTAAGGAATGCGTTGGCTGTAGTTTTAGTTTGATTACGATCAACACCCTGATTTATATCCCATTTAAACGGGGGAATTGAGGCGATTATAACCTTGGCGTTGGGACGTAATAATAAGATATTATCGATAATCCCTTGAAGAGTTTTTGTGAGAAAGGTTGAGGTGTTATCACCTCGTGCATCACTAGCAAAGAAATCATTTGTACCGAGCATTATCAGCACTACATCAGGTTTGGTCGCTTGAACCCAATCTCGAATGCTTCCTGGGTTTTTCTCCCATGAGGGGAGACGAACATTTGATTTTGGTTGTTGCAACACTTGCGCTGCCGACCACCCACCATGACATTCATTATCGGGGTCAGTATATGCACCGTCTTTTTTAGTTCCTACCCAGTCTATGGTAGACCCAAATTTGGTGTGTGCTACCTCACTACGCAAAGCGGCAATGTTGTTTGCACATAGAGAATCTCCTAAAGACATGACTTTAGTAGCTGCGATCGCAGTTCCAACGGGAAAAAAACACAGTAGTATGGTGACTAGACTGAAGTTTCCCCATCTATAGTTAGTTATTTGTTTGCTATTGGTCATATTGAGGTCATGCTCTGGCTTCCCTCTCCTTTTGAAGGCTACGGTGTACACACAAGTCGAATTACCCCCCTTAATCCCCCCTTTCTAAGGGGGGAAAAAGAAATCTAAGTTCCCTCCCCTTTACAAGGGGAGGGTTAGGG
>CASBQA010000179.1 GCA_949127635.1 Nostocales cyanobacterium PMM_0069
TCAATGGCTGTGCGAAGTTGAAAATTCAGAGCCGGATCTGCTACACCGCTTCTCGCAGCGATTATAATCGCTCTTGACACCTGAGTAAAGGTTTTACCCCTTTTTGCGTCTACTACCGCTTTTTGGCGTTTAATATTTGCCCATTTACTATGTCCTGCCATAATCTAAACTTGTTAATACGCTCAATTCCATAAATATTATTTTGTCTCACGCATTCGTAGCACAGACATAGAGAAGATTAAGAATATAAATTTTACAATAAGTTTGCCCATGCGATCGCACCACACTACAAACCATAAAATTGTGTCTTTCCCAGCCTTTATTTTCAAGACAGCCGTCCGTTTACTAATTTTACTCTTAGCGGTTCTCAGTTTAACGGGATGTGAAATTTCTTCTCAAAGGCTGACTGTGCAGAAAGTCGTCCATGTCACACTATGGCAAGGAGTGAATCCATCGCAAAATCGAGATGTGCTGCAAAAGCTAGTAGATAAGTTTAATCAAAGTCATTTTGATATTCAAGTCGATTCGCTTTATGTCGGACAATCAGATCAACAAATGCCGAAGATTTTGGCTGCTGTGGTGGGAAATGCCACACCCGATTTGTTGTGGTTTAATCCGACAATTGCCGGTCAATTAGTTGAACTGGATGCGCTTTTACCTTTGGATGAAATGCTGGAAACTTCAGCGGTAAAAAAGGAAATTGATCCGGCTTTGTTTGCCACGATGGAACTCAACAGCAAAATTTGGTCTGTGCCTTTTGGTACTAATAGTGTTGGCGTTTTTTACCGTCCGAGTTTATTCAAAGCAGCGGGGATTACAAAGTTACCCCGGACTTGGGAAGAGTTCCGGCAAGTTGCGAAGAAATTAACTATTGATAAAAACGGTGATGGCAAGATAGACCAACATGGTATGTTGTTACCTTTGGGAAAAGGTGAATTTACGGTGTTTGTTTGGTTGCCGTTTATGTGGAGTGCTGGGGGTGAATTGGTGGGTGGTGATTCTCAAAATGCGGCAGCGATTGATTTGACGGAGAATAAAGGAGCGATCGCAGGTTTGCAATTTTGGCGTGATTTAATTAGTGACGGTTCAGCGATATTATCTGGTGCAGAACGCGGTTATGAGACAGACGCTTTACTTGCTGGTAAAGTGGCGATGCAATTGACTGGAAGCTGGACTTTAGCGCAATTTCATCTATCTAATGTCGATTTTGGCGTTTTTCCCATTCCCGTCAGTCAACGCCCTGCTACAGTTATTGGCGGTGAGAATCTGTTCGTTTTTAAGACCACGCCAGAGCAAGAAAAAGCCGCATTTAAATTTATCGAGTATGTTTTGAGTGAAGAGTTTCAGACAGAGTGGGCAATCGGAACAGGTTATTTACCGATGAATTTGAAATCGCGGCAAAGTGCAAAATATCAGGAATTTGTGAAAAAAGACCCAGCAATGAAAGTATTTTTGGATCAAGCTCAATATGGGCGATCGCGTCCCATTTTTTCCGGTTACAATCGAGTTTCCGAATCTTTAGGTCGAGCGATAGAATCTGTCATGCTGGGTAAAAGTTCACCCCAAGAAGCATTGAAAGCATCACAGCAACGTTTGGATCTAATTTTCAAGTAAGTAATATCATGGTAGCTGTAGAGACGTTCCGCCGGAACGTCTCTACGACGATTGCGATATTTTTATTAGTGTTAATTAAACGAACATGATATTATTTCTGAAATTCACTTAATAACCAAGCACCAACTTGAGATTGATTCATTTGACGAGTACGCCGCAAAGCATCATTTAATAGGGAAATTTTCAATCCAGGTAATACCAGAGATTGAGTAATTCGCCTACTACCATTATTTTCGATAGCAAAAGCAATAACTTGGATATTCTGCACATCAAGAATCCAGTATTCTGCTACTCCTAAATCCTCATACAACAGCCGTTTTTCACCTTTATCATCAGCAAGGGAACTGTTAGCAACTTCTATTACTAAAGTCGGCGCTGAATATATATCTAAGCTAATAATTGAAGTTCCATAAGGAATGACATCAGCGTTTTCACCAATGTAGTAAGATACATCAGGTTGAACCTCCTTTAAGCCTGCTTTGCGGTAGGTACAGTTATCTTTGCCATTCAAAGCAATACCTTTAATGCTGGCAAACAAATTAACAGCAAATATGATAACAGTGTGGTCGCTAGCGTGGTCATTACCTAGTGGTGCCATTTCAATCCTCATTTGTCCATTGTGGTAGTAGCCTTTAGCTTTTTCGTAAGCCGGATTTTCAATTGCTTCAATATATTCATCCCAAGTCGCTGTAACCCAAATATCAGTTGGTAATTTTGTCTGTAATTCGCTCATAAGTTACCTCTGCTGATTAATTTCTAATTTTAATTTGCCCTGTTATATCATGTCCGGATGATTCCACATATATTGTAGAGACGTTCCACTGGAACGTCTCTACGACGTTTGCAATTTATCTCACTTTTGCAATACGACATTAAAGGAATTTAAATATCCTGTAATGCTTTTTGCTAAATACTTTTGCTGCTTTTTAGTTGTGATCACCATTACTTGATACAAACGTCCTTCAGCGAAATACATTCTATTAAGAGTGATTTTGCCACCAGAATTTATATACTCAATTTCTTTGCCTGGATGACCGTTAGAACTACGAATATCTCGCGCTCCAATTAAATTACTTTGCGTAGTCTTTAAAGCCATTTCCTGTGCATTATTGAGGATTTCTTGAGGATTGGACATTTGACCATAACTATGGGGAAAGTCATTAAAAGCAACTACATATGCTACTTCTTGTTTCGGTGGTTGTCCCAGAAAAACTTCTAAATTAATTTCTCCCATGAATGTTTTTTGAGTTTGGGTAACTCTTTTGGGAATTCCTGGCATCAAAACGGTAAATCGTCCATCTGGTGCGGTGAATAATTTCCATTGCGATACCTGAGAATTAACAGTTTGCGCTTGAGAAACCGCAAGTTGAGGTTTACGCGCTTCAACTACCGTATATGCACTGCTGACAAAAGTTGCGGCTGCGATTAGTGGCAAGAAAACTTTAATTGTCATAGTTGTTGCTTTTGAAGATGCTAATACTACTTATGCTGCCAGCTGTTATAACCTAGCCGCGTGCAAAGCAGCACCGATTAATCCCACATGTTGATTAAGAACAATATGCACCGGTATATCTTCGAGGATGCTCCGCATTCTGCCTTTTTGGGTGAAGGTCAATAAAAACCTATCTTGTTGAAGTAAAGGGAGAATTTTGGTAGCAATGCCGCCAGCAACGTATAAACCGCCGTATGGCAAGAGTTTCAGTGCCAGATTACCAGCTTCTGCGCCGTAAGCTTCCACAAATATTTGCATAGTTTGTTCCGACAAGCGATCGCTTGCTTTTAACGCCGCATTGCCAATCACTGCCCCAGGATCGACACTTTTCTCTTGCAGTCCTATCTCTTGTTCCCAAGTTCTGATAATTTCGGCAATTTCTGGTGATTCACGGTGTATTTTGCGATCGCGCAAAAATTGATAAATTGCTACAATGCCTTGACCAGAAACTACCCTCTCCACGGAAACCCGCTGGATATCGTGTTTAATCAGCAAGTGCTTCAAAAGTTGAAACTCTAACTCAGTACGAGGTGCAAAATCAGCATGTCCACCTTCTGAAGGAAAAACTTGATATTTATCTCCTTGCTTCATTAAAAATCCTTGCCCTAAACCAGTACCAGCACCAATAATCGCAATCGGTGCCGTCGGTTGAAATTTACCAACTTGCAAAGTGTGCAAGTCTTGTTTATTTAAACCCAGAATGCCATAGCCAATTGCCGCAAAGTCATTAATTAGAGAAATATGAGCGATATCCAATTCTTGTTCTAAACGTTGGATATCCAAGAACCAAGCTAAATTGGTCAACTTAGCAGTATTGTTGACCACAGGACCGGCGATCGCAAAACAAGCCTTTTCTGGTGTCGATGTATTCGAGTTAGCCAAAAACTGCTTTACTATCGGCACCAAATCAGCAAAATCACCACTGCGGTAACGTTCCTCAGAAATAGTATGCAATTCTGATGAATCTGACGCTTTCACCAGTCGCAAAATCGTTTTTGTCCCACCAATGTCCCCAGCTAATAGTAATGTCATAGCGATTTGAGATTTTAGATTGATTGGTAATTGGTAATTAGGCATGGGGGAGTGGGCAATGGAAACAATTGTATTTATTAAGGCACGAGCGATCTTGAACTTGTTTAATTCCCAATGCCCAATGCCCATTGCCCCATTCCCCATTCCCCAATCTAATTAAACCTGATTACTTCTTCTATCTCACTTAAATGGGAAGTATCTCCTTTTAGTTCTAATAACCATTCAGGTTCTTCACGGACAACTTTCACCAACGAACACAGCGAAGCCTTCACTTCTGTTTTGGCAATCTCACCGACTAAACCCATCGCCGCACCTAATACAGATGCACCATGTGCCACAAGTAAGATATGCTCTGGAAGGAATTCTGTAGACAAGCATCTGGCAGTTTGTCCAGAACGCGATCGCACTTGTTCGCGAGTTTCTGGATATTTGGCAGCAATGCGCGGAGTATAACTAACGTCAATTCTGGGGAATAATTCTGCTAGCAGTCGAGTTGGCAGTTTTACTGGTTCTTCTGTCATCCAATCTGGATTCAGCCACTCACTTAAACCCGTTTCTAGTTTAATTGGCAAATCAAGAACTTCTGCAACTGCGTTTGCCGTTTGGACTGTTCGTAAAAAGGGAGAAGCGAAAATATGTTTAATTTTTTCCTGCTTCAGTCGTTTAGCTAGTTGCCGTGCCTGCACCATACCATCATCAGACAACGGTGGATCGTAACGTCGTTCAGCGGTGAGAAACCAATCAGGGTTTACAAAGTCCAGACGGTTAGCGTGTCTTGCAATCCAGACAATTTGAGTCATGCAGTGATATCGAGGCGATGAAAATTCGCGACTATACAAAACAAATAAAGCCCGTATGTACTTACATATTGCACTAATATCATCTATCGCCCACCACCGCCACAGATTTTAATCGAATGGCTAATAGCGCTCATTCCTCGCGTATAGGA
>CASBQA010000180.1 GCA_949127635.1 Nostocales cyanobacterium PMM_0069
AATTTCTTTCCAGAACGGCAAGCCATAAGCAAAAATACTAGTAATGACATTCTGCAAGAAATCAGCACTTTACTTCAGGCATGTGCGCCTAACTTTGAACAAAAATAATAGTCAAGAGTCAACAGTCCAAGGTTAATAGTCCAAAGTCAACAGTCCAAAGTTAATAATCCAAAGTTAATAATCCAAAGTCAATAGTCAACAGTCGATTGCTGTTGACTATTGACTATTGACTCTAAACTCATTATTGCCGTACTATCACAGTTGTCCCCAAACCGACCTGCTTGTATAGCATTCGCACATCAGGATTACGCATTCTTAAGCACCCGTGAGATATGGCAGTTCCGATCACCTCAACATCTGGTGTGCCGTGAAAACCAATTTGATTGCGTCCATCTGACCAAAAACCAATCCATCTATCTCCCAAAGGGCTATTAGTTCCTGCCGCAAACACTTTGCCTGTAATCGGGTGACGCCATGCGGGATAGTATTGCATATGCATCACTTGGAAAGAACCTGTGGGTGTTTCCCAACCCTTTTTACCAACAGCAATTGGGTAGCTGGCTATCACTTCATCTTGAGCATAAACATAGGCACGGCGATCGCTTAAATCTACGACTACTTGCGATTTGCTAGCGACGCTATTAGCTGATTTTGGTTTCGCGATTTGCGCTAAAAAGAACTTTGGCTTTTTTGCTTGGTCTACCACCAGCCGATTATTTTTTGCTAACTGGGCTTCCCTAGTTACATTTTTTTCTACTTTTCCCGACTTAGCAGCAGGCATTGAAGACAACGTAGACGCACTGGCTGCGGATGAAATTGTCGGATCTCGTTGCAACCTAGTAGAGGCTGACTCCTGAGATTCCCGTTCTCCTGCAATCATTCCCCAATGCATAGCCAGAGATAAAATTGCTGTGCCAAAACAGAGCAACATAACTATACGAGCTACAGATTCATTTCTTCCCATCGTCATCGCATTTATTCTTTCTGCTTTCTGAACAGTTATGAAAAATTCACAAATAATTATCCGTTTCCTTATGAATATCCCAACACCACTGGGCAAACTAGGGCTATGTCAGGTATTCCAGCAGAAAATTTTTGGTGAAAAACCTCGTTTTCAGGAACTCTGGAACTATAGTAATCAATCATTAATGGTGTGGGTGAGAGAAAAATCATGTTTGAAAAATTATTGCTAGCGGTCACAATTACATTTTCCCTTAATTTCTTTTTACAAGTTCGCGTACCTGCTCAAATTAATGCTGATACTAGTTATCAGTTACATACACAAACTCCACTAACGATTTTGGCAACGAAGCTGAAAAAATAACAGTTATGGTAGCTACAGCAGCTGAAAATGGCAAGATAAACAAAGAATAAGTACACAAAGGAGACAAAATAGAAAATGCCTTCTTGTCTGCGGACACTTGGCGACAAGGGCGGGAAATAAGCGAAGTTCTCATACCTGAAAACAATCCGCCCTTTTATTTAACTTTTTTTACTAATTTGTCAACGGTAGATGGTCAGATTTTAATATTGCACATAGCTAAGTAAGATTGCTGTGCTACTTGCCAATAAAAGGTAAGAGATAAAAAAACGACTATCCCAGGGATATTAACAATAATTATCATTTGATTTTATCCGAAATCTAGTCATATTTTAGAGATGGTAAAAACATATATGTAAATATTTTTTACCATCTCTAAAAAGATATTATCTTAATAACTTAAATCACAAGAACCTTTGCCCTATAAGAGATTATCGAACTTAGGACTAATTTTTACGTGAGAGAACTTCCTTAATTATCTTACAGCTTCTTGCCTCAAAGGAATTATCCACAAAAGAAGTAGCAGAGCGTATACAACCAAATAAATTTCAGCAGCATTTTTGATTAGAAGTGACAAAAAAATGCTTTGATTAGCATTGTGTGTTCATAATAGTTTACTATTGTTCCAGTCATAAATCCGTCACTCACGAGAGGAACTTCTTACTGATTAGCAGGTCTAATAGATAGGGATGTTCTAGAGTCAGTGCGTTCTATGAGTCAATCGATTCCTGTGTCCTGGTCAACGGTTGATGCGAGGCTTCCAGAAGCGTCAGTGCAAGTTGACAAACTCTCTAATCACGATTTAATTTTGCGCTGTCAAACTGGACTGCGCCCAGATCGTGTTGCGTTTGCAGAACTTATGCGTCGCTTTCAGAGTCAAGTTGATAGGGTTTTATATCACCTCGCTCCTGATTGGGCTGACAGAGCTGATTTGGCTCAGGAAGTTTGGATTCGAGTATATCGGAATGTTAACCGATTGCAAGAGCCAGCTAAGTTCCGGGGCTGGTTAAGTCGTATTGCGACGAACTTATTTTACGATGAGTTACGCAAACGTAAGCGCGTTGTTAGTCCCTTGTCGCTTGATGCTCCCCGTACCTTAGAAGACGGCGAGATGGATTGGGAAATAGCTGGAGATACACCAGGACCTGAAGAAGAGCTAACAACGAGAGAATTTTACGAGCAATTGCGCTCCGCGATCGCCGATTTACCTGAAGTATTCCGCACTACAATTGTTCTGAGAGAAATCGAAGGAATGGCATATGAAGAAATTGCCGAAATCACTGGTGTTTCCTTGGGAACAGTTAAATCGAGAATAGCCAGAGCTAGATCCAGATTGCAAACTCAATTGCAGAATTATTTAGATTCGTAACTAATGTCAATCTATCCTGCCTCTGCTACAATGGCAGAATTTAAGGATTGATTTCCATATAATTTAAAATAATTGTAGAGTGCTTCTGCCGCCAGGAGAAAAATTGATTAATTTCTCATCCCTGTCCGCTCGTTTAACCCGTGTTGGAATTGGTAATAATGTTAAGATGACTACTGATTCTCAGTTTTCCCCTCGCTCCGATTTGCCAGCTAATTTTGATGTGCAAATACAGGGAGTTAAACAAACCAATGAATCTACGGGTGCTATGGATATGGTGAAGCGCGATCGCTTCGAGTTATTAAGTGCTTACCTCGACGGTGAAGTGACAGCTGTCGAACGTAAGCAAGTTGAACAATGGCTGGCAAATGATGCCTCAGTAAAACTATTGTATGCCCGACTGTTAAAGCTACGGCAAGGCGTGCGGAATCTTCCAGTACCACAGCCACTACAGCCAATAGAACAAACAGTACAGCAAGTAATGGCTTCTTTACGTCGCCGTTCCCGGCTAGTTTGGGTATGTGGAGGTACCGCCGTCGCAGCTTGCGTCATTGGTGCGGTTTCTGGCTGGCTACCAGGTGGAGATTCCAGTATACCTCAAATGGCTCAAAAACCTTCAATCGAACCGACACAACAGATGCCCTCGCCTGTTACCGCTTCGCCACTGATGGTTGCCATTAATACTCCTGTCTTCCCCATTCCCAAAACAGCAGAAGCATCTCCGGCACATCCAGTTAATTGGCTTGTACCTAAATCAGAAAAGACTGAAGACGAACTAAATTAATTCCAGAGTTAATTGTTAACTCCGCTCTTGATGAAGGAACGACGAATGCTCAACTGTTAAGCCGCAGCCACTCCACCAGCCATCGCGCTGTAGGCTGCCTTTTAGTTGAGTAATTTGCTTTGGTGTCATTAAATAGACCCAAGACATACCAAGCGATCGCCCTTGCAGATCGTATATTTCAACTTCTTGTCGATTATAAAGGTTTTCTGACATTTGTCTGGAGGGCTGGTAATCTTCTAGGATATCTAGGTTATTTAAAACCTTTGCATCAACAAATGTCAGTAAATATCCGTAGACGAGGCTATCTCCTAGCGTCATTGCTGGGTAGCCCATCGGCAAAGCAAACAGTTTACCAAAAGTGTAAGCCTTCTTCGCATCTACCACCTGAAAAGCACAGTATCTTTGATAATTTGCTTCACCTGGTTTAAGCGTGCCGTAAACAAAGACTTTTAGCATCAAAAATCCTCAATCCTAATATTCTGCTCTTTTATTGTATTGAGTAAGTCATGATTGTATATCTTTCAAAGGCGATCGCTCGATTTTTTTATGTTTATCTTTTGGCAAAGAACAAGAGTAATTTTTGATTAATAGTTCTTTGCCTTTAGCAACATTATTTTGTTTATAATTACTGATTATTGACTTTCCCACTCACCTTCTTCTCTATCC
>CASBQA010000181.1 GCA_949127635.1 Nostocales cyanobacterium PMM_0069
AATTAAGCGTTTAGTACTGACATCTGCGGGTTTGGTCATCGGGATTAGATGGACTGATATTCAGAAACTTATGTTACTGGAAATGGTGGAAATATCAAACCAAGCAAAACCTTTTACCTCAACAAACACCCACAGGCTATAAGCCTGGGGCTACACGGACAAAGCCCACCTGCGTGGGCTAAAATCAAATGCAGGCTGGGTCGGCAGCCTTTGTTCGTATAGATTCACCCTTCTAGGGTGTGAGGATTTTTTAACCTATTTCTTAAACGCACTCCAATCACCGGAAGGGACAAAACTTGCCCAATAATAAGGATGCTCATATCCCGGTGTTTTCAACAGATCCATTTGCGCTTCTCGTAAAGCTTCATGTCTCCCCTTACCGGCTTTCAAATTTTGGTAATACTTCACCATCAAATTTTTTGTCCCCTCATCATCTACAATCCACAAACTTAAGAGTTGACTTTGAGAACCGGCAATTACCAAAGCACGACGCAAACCATAAAGTCCATCTCCGACTTTCACATCACCTAACCCAGTTTCACAAGCGGAAAGTACTACTAACTGCGTTCCCCGTAAATTTAAACCGGCAACTTCCAAAGCTGTGAGAACACCATCGTTAGTATTTGATAATGCTTTGGTGCGATTGTTAATACCAGCTAAAGCTAAACCGGAACGCAACAAGGGATTTTCGAGACGTAGAGACGCGATTAATCGCGTCTCCATATTGGTATTTCGCGTCTCCATATTATCTTCTTGGTCGGGAATAAAGAAACCGTGAGTCGCTAAATGTAATATACTCGGAGCTTGAAGTTGTTTAATAACAGCTTCCGTCGCTTGCTTACCAGAAATGATTTTTATATCAGGAAAAATCCCTTTAATTTTATTTGCTTCTTCTAAAGTGTTATCAAGTGGGGGAAATTGTAAGTTTGCTAAATCAACGGAACGGCGATTTTCTGAACCACGCATAGCAGATGCTGTGACTATTTCTTGTTGGTCGTAATCAATATTTGCAAAGACTACGGGATTAGAACGGCTTTGAGATGGTAATTGAAAGCGTAATAAATCGCGTCCGCTGGTAAGATAAGAGAAAGCGTAACGTTGAATTAAATATTTATTTTGCTCGTCTTTGAGCGCTTCAAAAGGAATTAGTGTTAATTGTCCATCTGGTGATAATAGCAAGTGATGTGCATCGCCTAACAATGGACGAATGGGAGCCATAACTTGCTGATCTAATGTGCGAGCGAGTTGTTCAAGTGATTCGGTAGGCTTGTTTACAACAGTAGGAGCAACATTGACACCTTTGTTAGGATCTTTTGCTAACACTTTTCGCAAACTCGCAACAGACTTATCAATAGTTGCAACATCTCCCAAATCAACCCACTTTGGTTGACCTGATGAACGCAGCACGGCAGCAGCATAATGCGGTTTACCCAATCTTTCAGATCGTTTTGCTTTAACATTAAATGGCTTATAGCGCACGATTTCCACTAAAGCTGCATCTTTGGGTATTTGAGTTTGAATGGCTGCTAATTCTACTGGTTGGGTGACAGTGCGGAATTCTGCGCTTTTGGTGCTGATAGCTTCTTCTAAGCGTTCTTTTTCTGCTTCGAGTTGCTTAAATTGAGTTTGATATTCAGCGGGACTTTGCTTTCCTTGTCCCCTGTATGCTAAGGTCGATAACTGCTGATTAACATTCAACCAATCATCAAATAATTTTTGTGTTTCTGGTTGATTTGCTAATTGACTGCGTAGTGTTTGTATGTTGTCTGTAACGGCATCTAGTACAAGTCCTTTGCGACGAAGTACTGTAGTAAGTGCTAGCCTTGCGACTGTGGGATTGTTAGGAGCTTTTTGGAGAGATAGAGAAATGATACCATTAGTAGTCCCTGTAAAGGTTCTGGCGTAGTTCTGTTTTCTCTGCTCTGATCCTACAGCAAAGATGAGTTCAAGATTATGTTCTTCAACTGTTAACCCACGACTTAAGAAATCAGTGGCACGAGTGATGTCATTTTGTGCTTCGTACAATACTGCCAAATTGTTCAGGCTTTGTGCGACATTCGGATGTTCTTTACCCAGTACTTTCTCGTAAATTGCCAGCGATCGCACAAACAAAGGTTCAGCTTTTTGATAGCTCCCCTGATCGTGGTACAATGCTGCCAAATTGTTTAGGCTAAGAGCGACATCGGGATGTTCTTTGCCATATACTTTCTCTTTAATTGCCAGCGATCGCACAAACAGAGGTTCAGCTTTTTGATAGCTCCCCTGATCTTGGTATAGTAGAGCCAAATTGTTTAGGCTAACAGCAACATACGGATGTTCTTTACCCAGTGCTTTCTCCCAAATTGCCAGCGATCGCACAAGTAAAGGTTCAGCTTTTTGATAACTCCCCTGTGCTCGGTATAGTTCTGCCAAATTATTCAGGCTAATAGCGACATCTGGATGTTCTTTGCCCAGTACTTTCTCTCTAATTGCCAGCGATCGCAAATACAGAGGTTCAGCTTTTTGATAGCTTCCTTCTTGTTGGTACAATGCTGCCAAATTACTCAGGCTACTAGCAACAAGAGGATGTTCTTTGCCTAGTACTTTCTCCACAATTGCCAGCGATCGCATAAACAAAGGTTCAGCTTTTTGATACTTCCCCTGTGCTCGGTATAGTTCTGCCAAATTGTTCAGGCTTTCTGCGACATCTGGATGTTCTTTGCCCAGTACTTTCTCTCTAATTGCCAGCGATCGCACATACAGAGGTTCCGCTTTTTCATAGCTCCCCTGTGCATAATACAGTTGTGCCAAATTGTTCAGGCTTTCTGCGACATAGGGATGTTCTTTGTCGAGTACTTTCTCTGTAATTGCTAGTAAACGTTCTGCTAGAGGGATGGCTTGATTGTATTTGCCTTCGTTCTTCAACTGTATGATTTGTTGAACCAGTCGCGTAACTTCTTCCGACTCCGCTGACTGTTGTGCTGACGGTGGGGGCTGAGATTGTCCTGTCACCTCTTTTGGTATACTGACTAGCAGCCCTAATGCCAGTGCTGCTGTAATTGACCAGGATACCAATTTGATGCAACCTTGGGTTTTGGCTTTTTGCCGGGAGAATCTAGACACGTATTTCTGCTTCCTGGCTGGGTTGGGGGTGTGAGACAAATAATACCGAATTTATTAAATTTTATCAGAGAATAATTTAAAAATATTTAGATTCCCCAGTTCTATACTTTGACTTGATTGTTTTGCATTATTCTCAATTAGCGTTCTAACCCACCTGGGAATTAATTCCCAGGCTAATAGCTAAAGTCCACTTAAGTGGACTCAAACCCTTGTTCAGTCGTCTTTAGACGAATGCGAGCTATTAGCCTCAGAATGAATTCTGAGGCGGTTGTTGAGAATGGTGCAAGATATCCATTGTCACCCGATGCAATGGCATTGTCACCCGATGCAATGGCATTGGATCGCGATCGGATCGCATTGGATCGCGATCGGATCGCATTGTCACTCGATGCAATGGCATTGTGACTCGATGCATTTAAAAACGCTACGCTTTTATGCAAAACTTTGTTAAGTAAGAAGTCGGGGCAAATCGTTTTTCGATTTACCTTATCCGAACCGTATTGAGTTTGAAAAGACCCTAATTTACAGCGTATTCTGTAAACTGCCTCATAAATGGTGACTGAAACCCCAGCACAATATCTTCTTTCGGGACTCCCGCAGCAACCAAATCAGCGGCAATATCATCCTCTGTACTATTCCACTGAAGCCAAATCTTTTCGCGTTTAATATCAATGTGGATGATACAGCTATGCACCCAATCCTGACCTTCCCAGCCTACATGAACGATTTGGTAATGGTCGCGTTCTGTATCAAAAATTTTCTCAACTTCTATATCCCCGTAAGCCGGTTTTTGCTTGCCGTATTCGGAAAGCATCTGCTGTACAAGTTGGCGGTATTGTGCTAATTTTTCCATTTAATTCTTTTTTAACGAACCGCAGAGGCGCAGAGGGCGCAGAGAAAGAGAAAATAGAGTATTCAATCCCACCGTCACCATAGAATGGTGCGGCTAATTGAACAAAGCCTGCCGACCCAGGCTAAAGAAGTTCAGCCCACGTTCGCGTAGCGTGTCGCAGACAAGGTGGGCTTCGTATCAATAGCCCCAGGCTTCCAGCCTGCGGGCGTTATGTCGGGTATGCAAGAGAATAGTTTGTATGACCATTAATGGTCAGATCCACCATTCGCTCTTCTGTATCCTCTAAGAAGTTGCGGATCTTGTTTTTCGATTAAGCGATCGCACTAGATAACTCCATAACTCCTCTAAAGACGTTCCGCTGGAACGTCTCTACCTAATTCCCGTACAGACGTTCCGCTGGAACGTCTCTACCTCTTATCTTTTCCGCTAAATCCGCCGGCTTCATGTATTCGTAATGCTCAAAGGGTTGATGAATCCAAGGATTATCAGCTAAATAATCAACATAGTAATCGGGAACGATCGCAGAACACGCTTTATACCAAAGTACAGCGGTGCGAATTTCCTCAATGGGGAATTCATCATTTTCCTTTAACCAAGGAATAGTTTCTTGCAGCGTCACACCTGAATCTACCAAATCATCGACTAAAAGAATCCGCGAACCTAACTTTTCAGTAGTCATCGTCATGTGACGCGAGAAAGTTAAATTGCCTCTTTCTTGCTTGCCAGAACCACTGTAAGATGATGTGGCTAAAATTGCTAACGGCTGATCGTATATACGGGAAATTATATCTCCTACGCGCAGTCCACCTCTAGCAAGGCAGATAATTTGGTTAAATTCCCAACCAGATTGATAAATTTGAGTAGCCAGTTGTTCAATTTTCTGGTGATAATCTGACCAAGAAACGTAAAGGTCTGGCATAAGCAATATAATTTATAGCTAAAACACGGATAGCAAACTCTTTATTTTAATATGAGCGCAACATATTATGAATGATTCTGACGATAATGGCTACTCTCAACCTGCGGAAACCGAAAAGCTAGACATAAGTACCAAACTGGCTTTTGGTGCCGGGGATTTGGGAACAGCGATCGCAGCAATGATTGGCATTTCTTATTTATCGCCTTTTTTAACGGATGTAGCTGGATTAAGTCCCACTTTAGCCGGACAAACTCAGCTAGTCGGGAAAGTGTGGGATGCTGTCAACGATCCGATGGTGGGAGTTTTGAGCGATCGCACTCAAAGCAAGCAGGGAAGACGTTATCCTTGGATGATTTGGGGAGCAATTCCCTTTGGGATTTTCTTCTTTTTGCAGTGGATTGTACCACACTTTAGTAATAACGAAAATACCAATCAGTGGGGTTTATTTTGGTATTACACTGCGATATCGATTTTATTTAATGCCTTTTTTACAATTGTTAATTTACCATATACCGCCCTCACCGCAGAACTAACCCAAGACTACGACGAACGCACCAGTTTAAATAGTTATCGCTTTTCCTTTTCCATTGGCGGTAGTATTCTTGCCTTAATGATCGGTTTAGTTATTTCTTTACTAGTTCCAAGCGATCGCCGTCAACAGTATCTTTTAATCGGAGCAATCTGTGCAATCATCTCAGTTTTACCTGTATACTGGTGTGTTTGGGGAACCAGAAAACGCGCTCAAGCTGTCGCCAAACTACACCCAGAAACTGAGCAAAGTGTATCTCTGCCAATATTCCAGCAACTGAAAATTGCTTTTACAAATCGTCCTTTCTTATTCGTAGTTGGTATTTATTTATGCTCTTGGTTAGCCGTGCAATTGACTGCCGGCATCATACCCTATTATGTCACCAGTTGGATGCGTCTTCCCCAATGGCACATTAGCTTAGTACTTTTAGCGGTGCAAGGAACAGCTATGGCTATGCTATTTGTTTGGAATGCTGTGAGTCGGCGCTACGGCAAACAAGCTGTATACTTTATGGGAATGAGTTTGTGGCTTATCGCTCAAATAGGACTCTTTTTCGTACAACCCGGTCAAATTGCCTTGATGTATCTTTTAGCAGTGATGGCAGGTTTTGGAGTATCTACAGCTTATCTTGTACCTTGGTCGATGTTACCTGATGTCATTGAACTCGACGAATTAAATACAGGACAACGACGTGAAGGCATTTTCTATAGTTTCATCGTATTTGTACAAAAAATCTGTTTGGGAATTGCCGTCAACATCGTTTTACAAAGACTGGGAACAGCAGGATATATTAAACCCACAACCGAAATTGCCATCCCAATTCAACCAAACTCAGTATTAGATGTCATTCGCTTTTCCATTGGTCCCATACCAGCGATC
>CASBQA010000182.1 GCA_949127635.1 Nostocales cyanobacterium PMM_0069
GAACCCCCACAAGAGGGAGAACCCCCAGTTATTAATTACCTTTGGGAAACCTACCAAGGCATCAACAAGGAGAATTTCCAAGAGTTTTACCACGATGCTGCTCAATTCAAAGAAGAAGCCATTAGTCGCTTCAACTTGGGAATTTTGCGCCTCAGAGAACGAGCCAAGGCAGAGCGGCTCTACTGGGCTTGTTGTCATAAAATCCTTGACATAACAAGACAGGAAGAATACGTACCCGATGAACTGGAAGACCTAGAGAAAATCATGGCTTCCATCTACTACATCAATCTTTCTGTGTTTCAATCAGCACCTGATTGTTGGGCTATTGATCAACTATTCCCGATCATGCCGATACACCGCTTGGGAGAAGAACCGACGCGACGGGGGATTTTGGCGGATCTTACCTGCGACAGTGACGGCAAAATAGACCGTTTTATTGACCTGCGCGATGTCAAGTCAGTCTTAGAACTGCACACTTTTAAGCCAGGAGAACCTTACTATTTAGGGATGTTCCTGAATGGAGCTTACCAGGAAATCATGGGCAATTTACATAACTTATTTGGCGACACCAACGCAGTTCATATCCAACTAACTCCTAAAGGTTATCAGATTGAACACGTCGTCAAAGGTGACACCATGAGCGAAGTAGTCAGCTACGTGCAGTACGACTCCGAGGATTTGGTAGAAAAAATCCGCCAGCGTTGCGAACAAGCTTTAGAAGAAAATCGCATTACCCTAGCGGAATCTCAGCGACTGCTACAAACTTACGAACAAAGTTTGCGTCGGTACACATATCTTGATGGTAATGGTTAGTGGATGGTGGATAGTCGATAGTAGTTAGTCGATAACTGTTAACTAACAACCAACAATTAACAACTAACAACTAACAACCAACCAACAACTAATTGCCGTTTGTTCCTAACAATTCAGCGATCGCTTGCCGTTCAGCTGGGGTATGAGATGGTACTGCTTGACGAGCATCGGTAATTAACCAGTCTAAAGCAGCAGCTTTGACATCTATCGACGCGCCAGTTTTATCAACGCAGTAACGTCCATACACCAGCTTATCAACTAAACTTACCCCAGGACCCAGGCGCGAATATTCAAAAATCACGCTGTTGTCTACAGTTGCACCACTACATACCCAACAATTGGGACCAATCATCGTCGGACCGACGATTTTTGCGCCGTCTTCTATCCTGGTCATGCCACCGATATAAACTGGACCTGTGATATCCACTTTGTCCCAATTCACGGCAACATTTAAGCCAGTGTAGATTCCTGGAGCAACTTCGTGACCGGGAATTTGCACATTTTTAATTTCGCGTAACAGCACACCGCGAATTGCCCGCCAGTAATCTGGTACTTTACCAATATCTACCCATTCAAAGTCCATTGGAATGGCATAAAAGGGGGCATCTATTTCTACCAGTTTCGGAAACAATTCGCCACCGATGTCATACTCTACGCCAGAGGGGATATAATTAAATACCTCTGGCTCAAAGATATAAATACCAGTATTGATATTGGTACTCTTAGCTTCTTCTACTGACGGTTTTTCTTGGAATGCTTTGACGCGACCATCTTCATCGGTGACAACTACACCGTAACTAGAAACTTCTTCCCGTGGTACAGATTTTGTCACGATGGTAGCGATCGCCCCTTTGGATTTATGCCACTTGACCGCAGTTGATAAATCTAGATCAATTAAAGCGTCACCGCACAACACCACAAACGTATCATCAAAAAACGGCGAAAAGTCTTGGATACGCCGCATTCCGCCAGCAGAACCAATAGCTTCCCCTACCAGTTTACCTTCGTCATCAATTCGCCCTTCAAAGGAATATGCAATCTGTACGCCAAACCGCTGACCATCACGAAAATAGTTTTCAATTTCTTCAGCCAAATGGCTAACGTTAACCATAATTTGGTCAAAGCCATGCTGACGTAACAGTTCTAGTAAAAATTCCATCACTGGCTTTTGCAGGATGGGAATCATCGGTTTGGGAGTTGTATAGGTAATTGGACGCACGCGAGTACCTTTGCCCGCTGCGAGAATCATCGCCTTCATAAAAATTTATTCCTCAACCACAAGCCAGTTTACTTTGATCGAATGATACTTAATCATCAGTTTATTTTTAGTCTAAGTCACCCTGAAAAACACGGATAACACGAATGTTCACTTTACGTGTAAGTATAGTATTCTGCAAGATGACAAGCGATCGGTTATCTTTTCAATTTACTCGGATTTTGGGGTTTGCATTGATCAAAATCTGTAAACCATCTATGTTCTGCCGTTACACTTGCGCCAACTAGCCCTGAAAGAACTGCCTACACCTGTACAAATTGAAAATCTCTTCTTCCCCTTTCCCCCCCTTTTCAAGTCAGGTATTGGAAGAATCAACAGAGTAAGCGAATTTTAATTTCCTGGTAGAATTCCTCTTGACATAGCTCTACCTTAGATTGAGCCGACAGCAATAGTAATGCCCAGAAAACACTGACTAGATGACTGTGTTTTGATTTATGTGCCGAACTGTTATGATCTGGTTTCTTTGTCTGAGTCCACAATTCTACTAACTGTTCCAAATTTAACCAATTTTCTTCTAAGCACAATTTTGTAGCTCTCAGATGCAATACTTCCTCCAGTTCTCCAGCCACTTCCGTCAAATTTTCCTGGTGAGCTAACTCTAATGCTGCCCGCATACTTTGAATGCTGGGCTGATGCCGGGGACGGGTAGGTTTGCTGACTTTGTGTACAAGTTTGAGTTGATTTTCCATGATCTGCAATTGCTCGATCAACTCTTGCAGAGTCACGCGGCGTTTTGGCGGTGGCATCGCTGCCGGACGACGGCGCAATGCCCGTTCTAATGGCAACCGATGACCTGAATATACTAACCCGGAATCCTTGTCTGGCAGTACATCATCTAATACAACGTCTGGTTCATCTGCCGCTGCTTGCATTTGCATTAAGGTGTTTGCCTTGAACAAAACCAGCATTGATGCTGACAAAAAAGCCTGCCCAGATTGCGATAAATCAGCTTCATAGCCTATGCGTGTTGTCTCCGGTGCCATTAATTCTAAGTAACGGTCAATTACTTCAATTACTCGCACATCCCAAGGGTCAATTTCCCCATGTTCAGCTTGGTGAATCAGGTGTGCAATTGTTTCCAATAGCCCGTCTGGTGTCATCAACAAGTCCTAAGTAAGTCGGTGTTTTAGTACATAAATGGAACTGTAGACTTAATTAGACGCTACTTAGCGTGTGTTCGGCACATTCGCTTGTGTTTGTTTTGTTGAGGAATCAGAGGAAGGAGGTAGCGCAAGTTGTAAGGATTGAACTTCGGCTTGGTACTGTTCAACTTTGGACTCTAGTTCTTTAATTCGGACTTTTTGTTTGCGTTGTGGACTAGACAATAGTTGTCGCTGCAATTGTGTCCACATACTAAATAACCACGCAAAAACAGCGCCTAAGCCAGTCGCTAATAGCAATTCAACTGCCATCGGTGCTTGCACCTCTAGTCCAGGAAGAACATAAATTGTTCCTAGGTTGGTGTTCTCTAGAGTAAATAAAGCCAAAGCTAAACAAAGGATAAAAATGATTAAAAAATTTACTTGTTTCATTTCTTACTACTTCCTCCGTAATTGATGAGCTGCTAATACTGCCTTGACATTGGCAATCAATACCATTTTGAATTGTCAGTGGCGATTGTGCAACTTTTGATTAGTTACATTTTTAATAATTGCTTTCGTCGCACGCTACAACCAAAAGGTATACAAAAAAATCAGTATAACATGCTTTTTTTTATACGATTATTTCTTGGGGGGAGAACCATAAAAATAAATACCCAGCCGTGTATTGAAATTCTTCTCCCAAGGGGAGACGCTGCGCGAACGTTGGTATCGCGGATCTAGGTTTGACGGCTGGGTATTTATTTCTTGGTAAGTGCCGGTAAATAATCACACGGAGAACGGATCGAAAGCAATGATACCTTTAACCTGGGCAGTATCACCTTTTTTTCATGCTTAGGGAGAACCATAAAAATAAATCTCCAGCCCTCCGGGTTCGCCAGTTCGACAGGACGGAAACCGACTTTGCCGACTGGTCTCACCGTGTTTTGAAATTATTCGCACGGCTTGTGCGGATCTAGGTGTGACGAAAGTGAGATTTATTTACGCTTATGTGCCTTAGGCTGAATGTTAATAATTTGACAAAGAATATTTCAGCTAGAAAAACATTATTTGCAATAAGCTACGAAGTTAAGGTAATTTCAAAACCTTTATTGAGAATCTGATTATTGGGCTTTTTTGTGCAACCGCTTATATGACAACAGTTTCAGCGACTTTAATATCACCTGAATCCTGACAATTAAGTTTATGTTTGATAGCCAAAATACAATCATGTTAAAATTACTTACCGATATTAGTAAAAGGCGATTGGGTAGTTCCACCATAGTGATTCATATCAACTTAATAATTCTCTGAAAAACAGACGGGCTATTTAAAGACTAAATAAAGAATCTATCTAAACAATGGTGATTTCTACAGGATCTTATATTCTAGATATTGAATCCCGCTCCAAAAAGCTAGAAAAAAAGTGGAGTTATTTTTTTTAGATTTATCTAAGAACTAGCGTTGTTACTTTTTTATACATCTTTTATAAAAATTTTTGAAAGATGTGCACTTGCCTATAAGGCAAGTTATAGTTTCATATTTTCCACCTAATTAATATCACCTTTTTGGAGCATAAAATTAAGATTCGGCAAGAGTATTTGGCTTTGATAGCCTATGATGTCAGGTCGGCAATCTACCATTGTATAAGCCCAAAAACATATGACAATTTCCATAATTCCACCTTTTAATTACTATACTGTGACCAAGCAAGACCAGGATCGTAGTTCATACTGCACACTCCAGTGGCGAAGAGGTCAATTGTTGGTGAAAGCTCCTGGACAAGTTTTGCAGCCATATCTGCCTTCATTGGATAAAGAGCAATCCTTAGTAAAGTGCTTGGAACATTCGCCAGTAAGTTTGGTTCGCATAGATCCAAAGCTGGGTGAGTACTGGGTAAAAGTTTGGGCAAGTGCGTGTGAACAAGCGGCGAAGCCAATATTTTTACGCCTACCCTCTGCCGAGCAGATGTCCAAACAAGGTAGTCCGTGGAGATCGTTCCAATGGCTATTTGACTGGATTCTTGCCTTAGTATTTTTGCTTGCAGTCAGTCCCGTAATGCTGATATTAGTTTTGCTGATGCGTGTTAACTCGCGAGAAACATTTTTTGAGCGTGAGTGGCGCGTAGGAAAACGCGGTAAACTGTTTCGGGCAATCAAGTTTCGCACAACTTACGACGGTTTGCCTGCAACAGAAGATGAGCAAAACGTCACACCACTAGGGCGTTGGATGCGTAAATACAATATAGATAATCTACCACAGTTATTTAATGTTCTACAAGGCGAAATGAGTTTAGTCGGGCACCGTTGCTGGACTTTGGAAGAAGCTGTGCGTTTAAGTTCTGAAAAACAACGAGAACTCAATAAATTACCAGGAATTACAGGTTATTGGGAGGTAGAGACCGAATCGAAGCAATTGCATCTAGATAGTCAAGCATCATGATTTGAACTACTTGTTAAGTCTTTTTTAGGGATACCAGTATAATACATTACTTAAGTATTAGTGATGTACATGCTGTATCCCTGCGATCGCACACAGACTATAGTTATTCCTAGTATATTTAATTTTGGGAAAAGTCATTCTTGGTGGATAGTAGAGTAATTTAGTAGTTTTTTTATTATTCCATCAAGACTTAATAAAATTTTCCATCTATATAGTAATATATACGGAATTATCAAAATTTGTATGTATTAATATAATACATGCTGTTCAAACAACAGTTTAAAAAGACCAATGTACCTCAAACTTTACCAAGAATTTCGCGATTTGTTTAAGAAGACTAAGTTTTGGGAGAACAACTATTTGTTCTTGCGAGAGTTTAAAACCTTCCGAAAAATTGCCATTTTAGCTTTAGTATTTTCCTTTCTAGGAGCAACTTTTGAAGGGATTAGTATTGGTTTTTTACTTTCCTTTTTGCAAAACATAACAACTGTTAATGCTACACCAATCCATACAGGAATAGAATGGTTTGATATTTGGATATTAGGAATCAAAACATCTGCAATTAGTCGTTTATATCGAATATCTATTCTAATTATATTAACTACTTGGCTACGTGTTTTATTTAATTACCTGGGAAATTTATATACTGAGATAGCTCAATTACAGCTAGGCGATCGCTTACGTAAACAAATTTTTGAACAGTTAGAAAAAGTATCATTGAGTTACTTCTCTCAAACCCGTTCCGGCGATCTGATAAACACGATTACAACAGAAATTGAAAAAATAAAATATTCTTTTAGTGGTGGATCATTTTTGTTAACTAGAACATTAAATCTTAGTGTATATTTAATATCGATAATTTTTATATCGTGGCAACTTACCATTTGTTCAGTACTTTTATTTACGCTTTTAGGTGTTGCATTATCAACACTAAATGCAAAAGTGCGAGAAGAAAGTTTCAGTTTATCATCTGCCAACAGTAAATTTACCTCAACAGCAATAGAATTCATTAATGGGATTCGCACTATTCAAGCATTTGGTACTCAACAATTTGAGCGTAAGCGTTACTACGAAGCTAGTGAGGAAGTAGTCAAGACTTATACTAAAGTTACTTTAATTGGATCGCTGTTAAAACCCATCACTGAAGGTGTCGGTACTACATTCCTTGTCGGGATGATTATTTTTGCATTTACTGTATTTGTTGCCAATGGAACCCTACAAGTTGCCTCTTTGTTAGGATTTTTCTTTGTACTGTTTCGCATCGTACCAATTATTCAAGATGTGAATGGTGTTAGAGGAACTATTAGTATGCTTCAAGGTTCAGTAGATAAAGTAAAATCTTTATTGAGAACTGACGATAAAGTTTACTTTGATAACGGAACTCTTGAATTTAAAGGCTTAAAGCGGTCAATAGATTTAATATCTGTAGACTTCGGCTACGATGCCAACAATCTAGTTTTACATAACATTACTCTTAGCATCGAACGGGGGAAAACCACAGCACTAGTTGGAGGTTCTGGTGCTGGAAAAACAACACTAGCTGATATAGTTGCCCGATTTTACGATCCAACCGAGGGAAATGTTTTTATTGATGGAATTAATTTGCGGCAATTTGAAATTAATACATTACGCCACAAGATGGCTATAGTCAGTCAAGACACTTTTATTTTCAACACTTCTATTTGGAACAATATTAGTTACGGCACATCAGAAGTAAGAGAAGATGAGATTCGAGAAGCTGCCAGATTAGCGAATGCACTGGAATTTATTCTACAAATGCCTGAAGGTTTTGAAACACAGTTAGGAGATCGCGGGGTACGGTTATCCGGAGGACAACGACAAAGAATCGCTATTGCTCGCGCTTTATTAAGAAATCCAGAGATTTTGATTTTAGATGAAGCGACCAGCGCATTAGATTCTTTATCAGAGCGGTTGATTCAAGAATCATTAGAAAAGCTTTCTGTAGGTCGAACAGTGATTGCGATCGCTCATCGTCTCTCCACAATTGCTAAGGCAGATAAAGTTGTAGTACTAGAACAAGGACGCTTAGTAGAACAAGGAAGTTATCAAGAGTTGCTTAACCAGCGCGGCAAACTTTGGGAATATCATAAAACTCAATATCAAGAACTAGGTCAGACAGATTAAGAAGGAATTTAAATCTATGAAAATCCAAAGGAAAGAAACTAACAATATAAGATTAGTACAAGTTTATAACATAGAAAAAAGTGAGTTGTTAAGGTTACAAGTATATGGTAATTGATATTTTCTATCGAGCATTTGATCGCTTGATGCGCGACTATGATGATTTTAGAGTAAGGAGAATCAAGCGATCGCTTAAATCTTGTGGTACAAGAGTTTATATTAGTCCCAAATGTCTAATTTTGGGAGAATCTGAGTTGGAATTAGGAGATGATATTGGAATTAATTCCTTTACTCATATATTTGCTGCTGGAGGAGTAAAAATTGGTTCTGGTACTTTGATATCGAGTAATTGTTCTATCAGCAGTTTGACACACCCTATTAACTGTTTAAGGCGTAATGGAGAACCTCATATCGAAAAACCTGTAATTCTTGGCAAAAATGTTTGGCTTGGAACAGGTGCAATTATACTCCCAGGTGTCACCATCGGCGATCACGCGATAGTAGGTGCTGGTTCTGTAGTTACCAAGGATGTTGCAGAAAAAACAATAGTAGTTGGCAATCCGGCAAAGTTTTTGAGAAATGTAGAAATATGATATTAAAAACTAGAAAAAACAGCGATACAGTAACTTTAAATAAAGATAATAAAATCACCAAAATTTTTATTGTATGTTCAGGTCTTGGGCATGTAAAGCGAGGATATGAATCTTTTACTCAGGAATGCTTTAATGCTTTATTCCAAGAACCTACCCTTGACATTACCTTATTTAAAGGTAGTGGAGACTCTTCTGAAAAAGAAATTGTTCTATTGGAAAAATGAAAAAATTACTTGTAACCGGTTCCTCAGGATTAATTGGTTCTGAAGTTTGTCTACATTTTGCCGCTCAAGGTTGGGCAATTCATGGTGTTGATAATAACCAGAGGGCTGTTTTTTTTGGACCACAGGGAGACACTCGCTGGAATCAAGAGCGTTTGAAATCTCTAATCAAAAACTTCCTACATCATGAAGTAGATATTCGCGATCGCCAAGGTGTTCTAGATTTGATTGATAGCCTAAGACCAGATGCGATCGTCCACGCAGCAGCACAACCTAGCCACGACCGGGCAGCAGCAATTCCCTTTGACGACTTTGACACAAATGCTGTCGGAACATTGAATCTTATAGAAGCTACTCGTCGATTTGCACCTGAAGCCCCTTTCGTACATTTATCTACTAATAAAGTATATGGGGATGCACCTAACGAGATTCCAATGATGGAGTTGGAAAAACGCTGGGATTATGATGACCCAATTTATCACTATGGTATTCCCGAAACATTTCGTATTGACCAATCCAAACATTCCCTATTTGGTGCTTCCAAAGTTGCTGCGGACATTATGGTGCAGGAGTACGGTCGATACTTTGGTTTGAAAACTTGTTGCTTGCGTGGTGGTTGTCTTACAGGTCCGAATCACTCCGGAGTGGAATTGCATGGATTTCTAAGTTATCTCGTGAAATGCAACTTGGAACACCGCACATACAACATTTACGGTTATAAAGGCAAACAGGTACGCGACAACATTCACTCTTATGATGTAGCTCGTTTCATTGAAGCTTTTATTCAAGAACCTCGTTGTGGCGAAGTTTACAATCTTGGTGGTGGTAAAGAAAACACATGCTCAATTTTAGAAGCATTTGATATCGTTGCTTCTCTAAGTGGTAAAAAGATGGAGTATGAATATGTAGACAAAAACCGCGAAGGCGATCACATCTGCTACTACAGTGATTTGCGAAAGATGCAGGAACATTATCCTCAATGGTCAATAACCAAATCCCTAATTGACATCTTTACTGAGATTACTAAAGCTTGGCAGGAGCGATTATAGCAATTTTCAGGCAATTGAACTATAAACTACTATAATCTGGATATAGATTGATTGTTTGATTAGATGCCAGTATGGTGTCAGCATCGGCGATCGCCCGATAGTCGGTGCTGGTTTGTCTAGTTACCAAGGATATTGGAGAAAAAATAATAGTAGTTGGCAATCCGGCAAAGTTTTTCACAGAATGTAGAAATATGATATTAAAAACTAGAAAAAACAGCAATACAGTAACTTTAGATAAAGATAATAAAATCACCAAAATTTTTATTGTATGTTCAGGTCTTGGTCATGTAAAGCGAGGCTATGAATCTTTTACTCAAGAATGCTTTGATGCTTTATCCCAAGAACCTACCCTTGATATTACCTTGTTTAAAGGTGGTGGAGACTCTTCGGAAAAAGAAATTGTTTTGTGGAATTTAAGACGTGATGATAAATTAGCCATCTTCTTAGGTGATATTACAGAAAAATTAATTCGTAGAGGTGAAGGATATTTTATTGAACAAATAACATTTTTCTTGAGCCTTGTGCCTCACATCCAAACTAAGAAACCAGATGTTATTTTCTTTAGTGATGAAAATTTAGGTAATTTGCTTTGGTACTGGCGTCGCTTGAGTAAGCAAAATTACAAACTTTTATTTTCCAATGGTGGTCCGATACTTCCACCATTCCCGCGCTGGGATCATGTACAGCAACTAGCTCCTATTCATCTAGAAAAGGCATTAGAAGCGGGACAACCATCAGAGAAACAAACTTTGGTTCCCTATGGTATCCAGATGTCTTCTCATCTGCAAATACTTACACCCAATGAACAAGAAGCTTTACGCCATAAACTGGAATTGCCTGAGAAAAGACCTTTGATTGTCTCAGTTGGAGTTATCAGTAAAAATCATAAACGCATGGATTACGTGATTCGTGAGATTGCAAGTTTGCCTGAACCCCGTCCCTATCTTCTGTTACTAGGTCAACAAAATTCAGACTCACCGGAAATTATTAACCTCGGTAATCAGCTATTAGGTGCTGAAAACTTTCAGGTACGAACTGTCCCTCAAAAAGAAATGGGAGATTACTACAAAACAGCAGATGCTTTTGTTTTAGGTTCTTTAGGGGAAGGGTTTGGGCGTGTATTTTTAGAGGCAATGTCTCATGGTTTACCTTGTCTTGCTCACGAGCATAAAGTTACCCGTTTTGTATTGGGGAACAATGAGTATTTAGATAATTTGGAAATTCCAGGTAAGTTAGCTTCTTTAATACCCCAAGCCTTACAAGAATCTCAGGATATCTCTCAGCGACAAAGACGTCATGAGTCTGCTTACAATCGCTTTAGTTGGGACAAATTACGTTTAGATTACGTCAATTTAATTCACAATGTAAACACATAAAAGTATAGCAATCCAGAACCATTTGATAGAAAATACTAGGGTAAGATTTACGACTAAAAATAAGGAGTGTCATTATGTTTATAGTTGCATATTTATACAATGATAATGGGATGGCATCATGGTGCTGGGAAGCAGCACATGCTCTTCATGAGCTAGGTCAACCTGTTGTACTAATTTGTGCCAATGAAGTTAAACTTCCCGGCACTCCTGGGGTTGATATTATCCGATTTAACCCGGAGTCAAAAGAGTTTACAAGTAAGAATATTATTGCACGTATTGCCCGCGAGTTTAACGGTCTTTCTTCAGAATCTTCTGGCTTTACTTACGAATTACACAACTATTTGCAACAACAAAACATTACACCATCTGCTTATTTCTTGAATCAATCTAATTTTCAAGATCCACGGGTGAATGTACCTCAATACGTTGTCGGATGGGCATACCCAACTTCCTTACAAGGCTACATATTAAAGATTAATAGATTCGCCAAGGGTAAAAGTGTAATAGATTTTGTCAGAGAATTCCTCGGTAGTGTAGGATGGTGGCGGAAAGATTGGCGCTCTTATAGAAGTGCTACTTCGGTTTTGCCAGTGTCGCAAAAAATGCATACTGAGTTAATTTCTCAAGGTGTGAAAGCGCGTGTTATTTATCCAGGAACTTTTATTAGTACAGCAAAGCCTTGCAAGCATGACCACCACCTCCCTAAATTGTTAATCGTGGCACAATCGTTAGAGGAATCAAGAAAAGGAGTTGCATGGATGATTGATGCCCTCAAATCTGGAGTTCATAAAAAATTTAGCTTGACTTTAGTTGGAAAGGCAAGTGATACTTTCAAGGAATGGGTGTGCGCTGACGGCTTCCCAGCAGAATTTAAAGGATTTATACCTAGAAGTCAGTTGCAAGAATTAATGACCGAACACGATATATTTCTATTTGGTTCGTGTCTTGATGACTGGGGCTACGTACTTGTAGAAGCAATGAGTCAGGGCTTGAGTGTTGTTGCGCCCAAAATATCACCTTTTGATGAAATTATTGGCAATTCAGGAGTTTTTTACTCTTTATCTTCAGAAAAAGACTTTAGAGACAAGGTTTTTGATCTACTTGATAGTGATTTGTTATCTCTAAGAACAGCTGCTTGGGAAAGAGCTAATAAGCTGTTTTCTAGACAAGCATTTGGGCAAAGTCTTTTAACCACTTTTTTGGAGACAAAACGCTAATGAACCAGCTTTTGATAAGTGTTATTATTCCTACCTACCATCGCAATGACTTACTGGCAAAATGCTTGGATCTTCTAGCACCTGGGGTTCAAACCTTTCCCGCAGATAGGTATGAAGTAATTGTTACTGATGACGGCTATAAAACAACCGCAGAGGAGATGATTCGTGAGCGTTATTCCTGGGTTAAATGGGTTGCAGGTCCCTCTAAAGGTCCAGCAAGTAACAGAAATAATGGTGCTAAGTATGGTCAAGGTGAGTGGCTGGCTTTTACAGATGATGATTGCTTGCCAAGCCCAAATTGGTTAAGTGCTTATGCAGAAGCATTTACAGGTGAGTCTCTGGCTTTAGAGGGTGCAATTCATCCCTTAGGGGACTATAACCAGGATTTGTCTGAGTGTCCAATTAATCTGACTGGTGGATGTTTTTGGTCTGCGAATATTGCCGTAAAGCGATCGCTATTTGAAGAAATTGGCGGGTTTGATACCAATTATCCTTTAGCTCTGGGTGAAGATATCGACATAAAAGAACGCTTGTCGGCATTGACAAAGATTTCTTTTGTATCCAATGCCTGTGTTGAGCACCCAGTAAGGTTAATTTCCTTCAAAAAGGCAATAACACGCATTCCTAAGCAGGCTGCTGCTAATGCATATCATATGAACAAACATAAAACAGCTTATGGTCATGAAAATGCGATCGATATAACCTTTTCTCATGCCAAATTTACCATCGGATTGATAGTTAACCACTTACTTAAAGGAAAATTCAAACACGCCTTAATAGAGTTGGTGACGTTACTTATCGGCGTTCCCTTACTTTTTAATCATCTTTCGCGTATTGACTCCACAAATGTTGCTAACTCCGATGCCAGCATCTCCATATAAAAAGCAGCAAGTAAAACTTAATTTTAGTGTGTCAATAAATTTTCATTTTTTCAGACGAGAAACTACTAATAAATCACCATGAACAAGATTCCGAAAATTGTAGTAATGACTCCTATCAAGAATGAAGCGTGGATTCTTGACCGGTTTTTGTCTGTCACTAGTCAGTTTGCCGATTACATAATTATCGCCGATCAAAATTCCACCGATGAGAGTAAGGTTATTTGTAAAAAATATCCAAAGGTTATATTAATTGAAAATAAGTCCGAAAAATACAATGAAGCAGAGCGGCAGTTATTGTTACTTCGCACAGCGAGGGAATTAATATCAGAGCCTAAAATTCTCTTGGCTTTAGATGCTGATGAAATACTAGCCGCTGATGCAATCAAGACTCAAAGTTGGCAAACAATGTTAAAAGCCAAGCCAGGAACAGTATTATATTTTGAAAAACCGGATCTATTCATAACTACCCATCAATGTGTCAGAACTGGGATCATGACACCCCTTGGCTATGTTGATGACGGATCTGAACATAAAGCAGTGGCAATTCATAGTTGTAGAGTCCCCGTACCTGATTATGCTGATAGACTATACATCAATGATGTAAAGATTCTGCACTACGCTCTAACTCGTCTAGATGCTCAGTCTGCAAAGATTCGTTTGTACAGTGTTTTAGAGAATGTATTGGAGATTGGTCATCCAATTAGTAGGCGGTATGGCTACAGATCACAGGGTTACAATAAGCTTGGTAAAGTAGTAGCTGCTGTTAATGAGTGGTTTACGGGCTGGGAAGATATGGGAATCGATATGCATACCATCGTACATCAAAAATATTACTCATACGACTTCGAGGTTCTTCGTTATTTTCACAAGTATGGAGTGCAACGCTTTTGGACTGAAGATATTTGGAAAAATGACTGGGAAACCTGTCGTGAATACGCTAAGTCATGTGGCATAACCGATATACCCGATTATCAAATTCCACCCAAATCTAAATTTGTGGATTTATTAATGGATGTATTAGCTAAATTATATGGTTATATAAGGTCGCTTTTGAGATTTTTCTATTAATTTATAGCGCTTCTCATTTGAATACAATAAGTAGGTGGGCGTTAAAAAACATAACTAAATTAAGAAATGTAAATCGCTTAAAAGCTTATATTCAAAGCGTTTCTGGTGCTTTACATAAGTTTACGTAGTTCGGTTTAATTGTGCCCACCTACTTACACGCTTTCTCACTTACTTAACTTATCAATAAGAAAATATATTTAAACATGAGCAAAATATATAAGGTGTAAAAATGTTTGTGGATATTAAATTAAATAAACCTTTAGTTAGCGTCATTATACCAACTTATAATAGACCAGAGTATCTAAAAGTGGCGATCGCTAGTGCTGTCCAGCAGACTTATCAAAACATTGAAATTATCATTTCTGATAATTGCAGTACAACAAATACCCAAGCAATAATCGAATCTTTTGATGATTCACGCATTCGATTTTGGAGACAACCGACAAATGTCGGAATGTTTGCTAATCAAATGCACGCATTCAAAATAGCGCGAGGAAAATACGTTGCCAGTCTCCACGACGATGATATGTGGAACGAAGACTTTTTAGAAAAGCTGATTCCGCCGTTAGAAGAACATCCAGATTTAATTTTAGCTTTTTGCGATCAATATATTATAGATGCAAATGGCGAAATTGATTATGCTGGTACTAAAGGAAATACACGCTTTTATAAACGTGACCAGCTTGCACAAGGAGTTCATCAAAATTTAGTCAAAATCGGGTTAGTAGATAAAAGTATACCTACTGCCGCAGCTTGTGTGATTCGCAATGATTTTGTTGATTGGGATAGTATTCCTCCTGAAGTTGGCGGTATGTGGGATATATATCTGGCATACATGTGCTGTATTTCTGGTCATGGAGCTTATTATTATCCAGAACGGTTAACTTATTATCGTGCTCATGAGCAAACTGATACTATGCTAAGTGGTAGTCGAGATGCTCAAATAAAAATCCGGAAAGCACAAAATGAAATATTTTGTTATCAGCGGTTTATGGAAGATGAGAGACTAAAAAAGTTTAAGTCACACTTTAAGGATAAATGGTTAGAAGCTCATACAACTTTGGCTATTGGTTTGATGCGAAGCGAACAGCTAGCAGAAGCACGTCCTTATCTTTGGTGTGCGCTTAACGAGCAAAAGTTTAACTTGCGAACCATAGCAGCACTGACTCTCAGTTTTACTCCGGAACAGTTAGCTAATCACTTATTAAAAAAAGCAAAATAAAGGGGTTAATTAGATTTGCCAAATCAGAATTATTGAGGGTAAGAATTTAGTGGTAAAACTTGAGTAATTTAGGTTAAAGGAAGGGAATGAGTGAAACTTTGTATCGTTACTCATAAAGTACAAAAAGGTGATGGTCAGGGACGCGTGAACTATGAGATTGCTAAAGAAGTAATCCGTCGCGGTCATCACTTGACATTATTGGCGACAGAAGTGGCAGAAGAATTACATCAAAGTAGCAAAGTCAACTGGATTTATGTTACTGTAGAAAAATTGCCAAGTGAATTAATTCGTAATTTGATTTTTGCCAACAAAAGCGCAAGTTGGTTGCAAAAAAATCGCTCTACTGTTGATTTGGTAAAAGTTAATGGAGCAATAACCACGGCAGGTTCTGATGTAAATGCAGTACATTTTGTACATAATTCCTGGCTGCGATCGCCTTTTCATGTTTCCCGAAGCCGCCGAGACCTTTATAGCTTTTACCAGTGGGTTTATACTGTTTTAAATGCCCGTTGGGAAAAGCAGGCTTTTGAAAAAACGAAAGTCGTCGTCGCCGTATCACAGAAGGTAGCGCAAGAATTAGTAGATATTGGCGTGCCGCGATCGCATATTCGGGTAATTGTCAATGGAGTTGACTTGCAAGAATTTTCTCCAGGTGTAGCTAGTCGCCAAAAATTGGGTCTTCCAGAGAATGTCACCTTAGCACTATTTGCAGGCGATATCCGTACACCCAGGAAAAACTTAGATACCGTGCTTCATGCCTTGGTCAAAGTTCCCGATCTACATTTGGCGGTTGTGGGTGAAACTGAAAATAGCCCGTACCCGCAATTAGCAGCGTCTTTGGGGTTGAGTCAACGAGTGCATTTTCTAGGATATCGTCATGACATTGCCCAAATTATGCAGGCAGTAGATTTACTGGTTTTTCCATCACGTTACGAGCCTTTTGGATTAGTCGTAATTGAAGCGATGGCTTCAGGTTTACCAATTATTACAGCTAGTACAACTGGCGCTGCCGATATAGTTACGCCAGAATGTGGAGTAGTCTTGCCCGACTCAGACGACATTGATGCTTTAGCTTCGGCGCTGTTATCCTTGGTGAGCGATCGCGCAATAATGCAACAAATGGGTAAAGCTGCTCGGTCTATCGCCGAACAACATAGCTGGAATACTATGGCACAAACCTATGTGAATCTATTCGAGGAATTAAGCAACAATGAGGAACACCGTTCTCATCCCCACTTATCGCCGTCAAAAGGACCTATTGCGGTGCCTTAAGGCGCTAGAAATACAAACCAGACCAGCTTTTCAAGTGTTAGTCGTTGTCCGCGATATCGACACGGAAACATGGCAATTTCTTGAAGGATTCAAAGTAAGCATTCTGCCACTACAGATTGTAAAGGTAACTGTTCCGGGGGTAGTAGCAGCTCTCAACGCCGGACTCGAAGCGGTGGAAGGAGATATTGTTTCAATTACTGATGACGATGCCGCACCCCGTCCTGATTGGTTAGAACGCCTTACCGCTCACTTTATCTCAGATAAGCTAATCGGCGCAGTCGGTGGGCGTGACTGGGTACACCACAGTAGTAAGCTCGAAGATGAATCCCGTGAAGTAGTCGGTCGCTTGCAGTGGTTTGGACGAGTGATTGGGAACCATCACTTGGGAGTAGGAGAAGCCCGCGAAGTCGATGTTCTTAAAGGAGTGAACATGAGTTTTCGTACCCTTGCAATTGGGCAATTGCGCTTTGATGAACGGATGCGAGGTACAGGAGCGCAAGTACACTTTGAAATGTCCTTTACTCTAGCGTTGCAGCGAGCTGGTTGGAAAATTATTTACGATCCTAACGTTGCTGTAGATCACTATCCGGCACAACGATTTGATGAAGATCAGCGAAACAATTTTAATAAAACTGCATTTATTAATTTAGTCCATAATGAAACAGTAGTTTTACTAGAGCATCTACCACCTACACGCCGTGCTATCTTTCTGGTATGGGCAGTATTAGTTGGCACAAGGGATTGTTTGGGTTTTTTACAATGGCTAAGATTTTTGCCCAAAGAAGGCAGATTCGCTGGGCAAAAGTTCCTGGCATCTATGCGTGGGCGAACTCAGGGTTGGCAAACATGGCAACAGCACCGTAGCTACTTGAAAAAGCTCTCAACAAACTACCTTCACCGTGGAGATGCATAGTGACTTCCAACCAGATACTTTTCAATAGTTTTCTGAAAAAAAACTATTCTCCAAAAGAGCGATCGCAACAAGGTTGGATAGTAATCTTCGCCTTCCTATTGCTTTCATTGGCATGTTACCTTGGACCGGCAGCCAGCCTGCGCGTAGTCTATCCTGTAGCCGCTTTAGTTACAGCGATATTCTTATACTTGCGCCATCCCATTCTCTATTTGGGCTTTACCTGGTGGATGTGGTTTCTTTCGGCGCTTGTTACCCGCTTAGTTGACCTTCGCGCCGGGTGGGACCCAACCCGTCAGATGCTCGTAGCACCCTATTTAGTGGGCTTTGTCACCATAGGCACCTTATTTCGATACCTTCCCAGCGCCCATCGCCAAGGAGGCTTACCTTTTCTTTTGGCTTTTGCAGGGGTGTTCTATGCCTTTCTCATCGGACTGGTTTACAACCAACCAGTTCCCGTAGCGCGCAGCCTTCTAGACTGGCTGAGTCCCCTTTTGTTAGGTTTTCACTTATTTATAAACTGGCGAGATTATCCCAGCTACCGCCAGAACATTCAGCGCACATTCCTCTGGTGCGTATTGATTACAGGAGCTTACGGTATATTTCAATTCGTGTTACCTCCTGAATGGGATCGGTTCTGGCTAGTACAATCAAAACTTACCAGTGCTGGAGATCCGATACCCTTTGGTATCCGCGTGTGGAGTACAATGCATTCACCCGGTCCCTTTGCAAACGTGATGCAAGCAGGTCTGATGTTGTTGTTCACAAGCTCTGGACCTTTAAATTTTCCTGCCTCCACGGTTGGCTACTTATCGTTTTTATTTACACAAGTACGTACTTGCTGGGGGGGCTGGTTATTAGGAATAGTTATCATTTTGGGTTCGGTAAAGGCACGTATTCAAATGCGCTTATTTATTACCATCTTGGTGATGACAATGTGTGTCATGCCATTACTGGCTATCCAGCCATTTTCCAAGATTATAGCAGCTCGTTTTGAAAGTTTTTCCAACCTCGAAGAAGATCAAAGCTATAGGGATAGATCAAAAACCTATGACACACAGCTCAGTATAGCCCTTTCTAACACTCTGGGTAATGGGTTTGGAAATAGTTGGAAAGTCAACGAAAAAACTGGTCAAATAGAGGTGCTTGTCATTGACAGCGGCATTTTAGATACGTTTTTCACCTTGGGTTGGTTTGGAGCCATTCCTTATTTGGGTGGGCTAATCTTGATAATTATCACTATAAGCAAATATGCTGAGGTTCGTTTCGATAGCTTTATGAGCGCTACCCGAGCCATTGCGATAAGTTGCTCCGTCCAGCTAATTGGCTATAGCGCCATGATTGGTCTGTCGGGCATGATTCTTTGGTCATTTTTGGCTATAACTATGGCAGCACATAAATACTATCAGCATCAAGGCATGACTGCCCCTAATCAGTATCAAGGCGTAACTGCACTTAATGAGAGGTCAACCACATAAAAGTCTATACGCGAGTTGTTTCCAGATAGCACTAGGCAAATCGGTAATCGCGCTCAAATGCCGAAGGCAATTCACCATTATCTTGACGACCAAGAATTTGCCCGTAATGCCGCAGTCGCAGCGCCGCAACGTGCCCTCAATTTTTCTACCCAACGTTACGCCCAAAACGTTATAAATGCAGTTCGCTCTGCGGTGTAAAATGTTTTTAAAGTTAATACTGAGTTGCCTTTAACTTAGACAACAAACAAGGCATATTGCAGATGTTAATAAATAACTTATATCATATTTGAATATGTATGTGATTCAAATAGACATAGGAGTGAAAATGAATGTAGAGACGTAGCAGTGCTACGTCTCTTGGGATCGGGCAACGCATAATTCATTTATGGAGATGTCTAAGAGGTTGTCAAGAGTCACGCATTCAACAGTCCAAAAAAATCACCGAATGTGTGACCCTTGATATTATGTCCGTTTAATTAACAGTAATAAAAACCTACCTACCGTCGTAGAGACGGCATCTTTACATTGTAAGTAATTTACCGGACATCATATGACTATTAACTGCGCGTGACCCGAAACCTTTGTAGAGACGTAGCACTGCTACGTCTCTACATCTTTTCCACTTTCGCGTGTCTATTGTGAATGGAGCGAAGCAAAACGCCCACTTGCAAATATAATATCTACCTATTTTTCCACAGCTTCTTTCAACGCCAATCGTTGTGGCTTTACATAGGGTACGTAGGTACTGCTAGAATTAGATACTCCATTTGCTACAACTCCAACCAAGTTTAACTTGCTCAACATCGTTGTAGCCTGTGTCAGTTGAGTTCGAGTTACCTTACCGATACTTGCCACCATGACCACGCTGCGACAAGATGATGCTGTGAGTATAGCATCCACCATGCCCAGAACCGGAGAAGCATCAATGAGTACTAAATCGTAGTTCTCCTCAAATGCTGCCATCAATTGCGTCATGCGGGGGGAACTCAATAAATTAGCTGGATCGCCAGGGGAAGGTCCTGCGGTCAAAATATCGATGTAAGATGAACCTGAAGATTGAATACTAATTTGGTTGGGTAGAGCAACATCGCTTGCCAGCAGAGATGAAAGCCCCTGTTCATTTGGCAGATTAAGTTGTTTATGCAGACTGGGATCGCGTAAGTTTGCATCAATTAGCAATACTCTTTTGTGTAAACGGGCAGCACTCATGGCTAGACCCAACGCTAATGCTGACTTACCCTCATCCGGCAAAGCCGAAGTGATCATCAAAGATTTGAAGGTAGCGACAGAATTTACCAGTTCAATATTTTTATAAATCAGATCCAGCGATTCCCAACGCGGTGGGGATTGCAGCACCTGAATTGTCCAGGGAGCCAGCACTTCTGGCTTACCAAAAGGCAACTTGATCACTGATTCTCTGGGTTTGGCTGGTGGCAACTTAGGAGTAGTTCCCAACAACGGCAAGGCAACCTGCTTTTCCAACTGAGCAGTAGTATGAACAGAATCATCACTTGCTTCCCGGACAAAGGCAGCAACTCCTCCCAACATTAACCCTACCACTGCACCCAATAAAAGGTTTTGCTGAGAGTTGGGACCCGTCCGCTGACCTTCCTGGGGTTTTTCCACAACTTCCCAATTAAATCCACCCTTGTCAAGTTCTTGGCGCAATTCTTGCTCAGATCTCAAAAGGTCTTGCAAACGTTGACGGCTAAGTAGTATCAGCGGTTGTAAGCGATTGTAGTCAGCCAATAAAACTGGATAGCGCTTGAGTTCTTCACGCAATTGAGTCTCTTTTGGTAGGAGTGTTTGATCGCGAGCTCTTAAAGCAACTATATTTGTCTGTGTTTCTGCTAGCTGACCAGCAAGGTTGAGGTCAATTGCACTAAGCTGTCCTTGTTGTAATAAACTATCTCCAAAAGGACCAGCAGTAGTATTACTACCCCCTAAAGTCCGTCCTACCTCTTGTTGCAATAATTGCTTCTGGCTTTGAAGCTGTTCTATCAGTTTTTGGACGCTGGGAGTCTCATCCGTGAAACGCAAGCGTTCCTGCCCTAGAGCCAGTTCTGTTCTTTGGATTTCGTTGAGTAACCCTTGGTAGCGAGTAGACTGACTCAGACGGGAAGCTACTAGAGCATTCTGTGGAGTACGCTTAAGTTGTTCTTCTAAAGATTTTTGCCGAGCTAAAGTTTCCTCATACAGAGAACGAGTTTCGCGTCGTAGCTGCACAATTCTATTCAAATCGTCTTCTAAAGCTTTAGCCTGTTGCTCTGGGTCGATAAATTTCTCGGTACTGCGGAACTGTTGTAATTTTCTCTCAGAACCTGTCAGATCTTCACGTACTTTTTTTAACTCTTCTTTAATGTTTCTCAGACCCTTTCTTAAACGGTCATTCTGCTGTTGGATGTTATATTCTAAATAAACTTTCTGAATAGCATCTAGAACTTTTTTTGTCTTTACTGGATCTGTACTAGTGTAGCCTGCTTGAAAAATTTTCGTAAGAACATCGCCTTCTCCCTTTAATTGCTCCAAAACTAAAGAGCCTTTAATTTCACCTACAGTTATATCGGGATAATCAGGCTTAAGTTTATCAACCGCTTTTTGAATAAGTCCAGAACTCTTCATCAGGTTCAACTGAGTTGCAACGTCTATCTGAACACCAGACTCAGTAAACTTATTTTCTGCTCCACCTCCTTCTGCTTTACCCTGATAGTTAGGTTCTATCTGCAACTGCATACTGCTTTTGTAGGTAGGTGGTGTTTTAGAAGTTAAATAATGTGCAACGCCTACCGAAGCAATAAATACTACTAAAAACCAAGGAAATCTCCGGATTAAAACTGCAAACAGTTGTCCGTAACCCGGTTCTGTCTCAGCAATTGGATTTACATTGGGATTTAGACTACTAGTTTGAATCACGTTTACTATCCCTCAGCTAACAGTTTAAATGAATGATGGATGTAGGCTACAAGTTTGGTCAATAACTTGCTCTACTTGATTAAAAAATGCCTCTTCCGAAAAATGTGTCACAGCATGATTGCGGATGTCGGCATAATCCCAATTGATTTCCCTGGCTTCTAGTAGTGCGGTTTGTAGAGATTCGGGCGTTTGTCTCTTAAAAAAGACTCCTGTCTTTCCAGGTACCTGAGTATCTAATACCCCACCTGCTCCATAGGCAATGACTGGTGTTCCACTAGCATTAGCCTCTACTGGAACTAATCCGTAATCTTCTAAAGCTGCCACTATAACAGACGTAGCTCTAGAAAACAACTGAGTGCGTCGTGCATCAGGTACATGTCCCAAAAACTCAATATTATTTAATGCTTTGGATTTTAACCGTCCTTGTTCTGGACCGTCCCCTGATATTAATAATCGCCACCCCAGCCAATTGAAAGCTTCAACTACTATATCAAGACGCTTATAACTGATCATTCGGGCTGAGGCAAGATAATATTCATCTTTTATATCTGAATAAACAAACTTTTTTGTATCAATTGGGTAGTTAATTACAATAGCTTTTTTCTTGTAAATTTTTTCAATCCGACGACCTACAACAGTAGAATTAGCAATGTAAAGGTCAGGTTCCTGTGCATAAGTCAGGTCTACCTTTCTCATGACATCAAAAATTTGTTCAATTAAAGGTGCAAAATATCGATAGTCTCCATACTCGCGTAAATAAGTTTCTGTATCCCACAAAAAACGGGTAACATTATGACAAAAGCAAATGTGGCGTGCTTTTGGTTTTTTTCGTACTGCTTTGGCGAAGCTGGTACTACTACTGATGATCAGATCGTAGTCTTGCAGGTCTAAGGCTCGAAAGGCAGGAAAATAAAAAGGAGCCATTAAGCGGAAATACTTGGCTGCACCTGGAATGCTTTGCAAGAAAGTTGTGTTAACTATACGATCGCCTAAATCAATAGTTTGTTGGCGATCATACAAAGATGTGAAAATGTCAGCTTCTGGGTAACGCTTACACAGCAATTCAAACACGCGCTCTGCCCCACCGCGCTGGGTTAAGTAATCATGGACTAGAGCAATTTTCATAAATTTTACCTGAAGTTGATATGAAGTTTATTTAAATGTTCAGCAGTTAGTTCCTAAAAATAATCTTATTGTTTATCAGTAGAATTTACTATCCTACACCTCTTTCTTCATAAGAATATTTCCAAAAAGGATTTTTACTTTATGAAAAAAACAATTATCTATATGTAGTAATACCTAAATGTAACAATGACAGTAGTGAACGTTGTATTTATCATATTGGCATCCAAGGTAATTGATCAACTTCTACTAATTTTTATTGCAGATTGTTGACAATTCTGATTGCCTTACATAAATACTTTTCACTACTGTCACTTCAATTCAAGATATTACCCGACAACTGCCAGGGTTTTTCCAGTAGCGAAGTAAGCATTTTGCTCTGCTCGCAGTTTATCGCCAAGTCTGCCTGATGGCAATTCTACATCATCGTAGGTGAGAACTTGATCTTTAGGAATATCTCGTTTGAGGCGACATCCTTCGGCTAAACCAATTGGTAAGAGGTTTTGCTCTTGGACAATTTGCGACTTCTCACATTGACCGTAGGTCATGTAGTAGCCAATGCCATCCAGGGTTTCTCCAGCTTTCAGGTCGATTTTAGCGGTGGTGACTACATCCACAAGTGGACCGGCAATTGGGGACATGACAGCATCCTGGAACAAGACAGCACGCGCAACGGATAGTGGAACTTCAAAATGACACAGATGATAAGGAGTATAGAAGTTGTAGAGAGGACCTTCACCTAATTTGTACAAGTTGAGGTAGTGACGTTGCTTGGGATCGTCGTGAGTTGCAAATACAAACACACCCGGACCTGGTTTTGCTCCAACTACATAATCGACGATACCGCCTAATTCTTTAAGCTGTTCAACATCATACATGTTGGTCATTTCATCGACATGACCTGCAAAGTCATATCCCAACATTCCCCGCTTGGCAATTGTCATTCCTGTAGCGTTGGCAACGATCGCTTGCTCGAAGGAAATTTTTGTGCCATCAGCAAAACTAGTTACCATGTGAGCCTTTTGACCCCAGCGTTTGGCAAATGCTTCCTGTGTGGTGGGATTCCGATAAGGGTCTTGCAGTCCTTTGATATTACCGCACAACAAAGGAGTTAAACCAATACTTTTGACAAAGCGGTAAAGGTTCATTTCCACCCCTGGCTGATCCCCGTCGCAAGCGCTGAGGATAACGCCTGCTTTATCGGCGTATACTTTTAAGATTGGACCAATTGTCCCATCGAGTTCAGCGTTCATCATAATTACGTGCTTGCGATGGGCGATCGCTTCCATCACCACCTGAGCGCCAAATTCCACTGCACCTGTAACTTCAATTAAGGCATCGATACCTTCAGCTTGGCACAGCAACATCGCATCTTCGGTGACTGCATACTCACCACGGGCGATCGCGTCTTCTAGTTCAGTTACAGTGGAAACAACTTGAACATTCTCAATTCCTGCTTCCGAATAAGCCCGCTTGGCAGCATCAATTTGACGGTTGAAGATAGCAACTAACTCCATACCTGGAACGGAATTAGCAATTTGATTGGCAATTCCTCGACCCATGAAGCCAGCACCAATCATGGCTACTTTAACTGGTTTACCTGCCTCGGCGCGTGCTTGTAAGGCGCGATCTACAATAATCATTGATTAAACTCCTTGCATCAGATCGTGTTTATTGTTAGCGTTTTTTCGCAAGTTGTTTTTTTAAAGGCAAACAACTTAAACCCATTGTTCTAATCGATGCGAACATTTATTTTTTCACAAGAAATAAATATTCCCGCTAACACCCCCAAGAAAAATACTTGGAATTTGCACCTCAATTAATTTGACTAAGTACTAATGAGGTGCATTGTGGTGAATTGTCAACAATTATACTCTTATCTTACAGATGTGCCTCCCACGCTCATCATTTTCATCAATGGCCAATTTAAATCTTTCTCCGAAATTTCCGTTACATCAACGGGCCATTGAATGTTAAAAAATGGGTCATTATAGCGTAGACCCCGTTCATACCCAGGTGTGTAAAATTCACCTACTTGATATATAACTTCAGCATCATCTGTAAGTGCTTGATAGCCGTGGGCAAACATTTCCGGAACGTATAAAGCGCGACGGTTATCTGCGCTGAGTTCCACGCCAAAATGTGATAAAAATGTCGGAGACTCAGGACGCATATCAATAATTACGTCGTAGATAGAGCCTTGAGTACAGCGGACTAATTTTGTTTCGGTTGCTGGGGAAACTTGATAGTGCATTCCCCGCAGCGTTCCTTTTTTATGGTTGTAAGATAAGTTGCATTGAGCAACAGTTGGCTTTAAGCCATGTTCCTCAAACTCTTTCGCGCAAAAAGTACGGGCAAAGAAACCACGGTGATCTGGTTTTTGTTCTAAATCAATGACGAAAGAGCCTTTGAGTTCAGTTTCAGTAAAAATCATAGATAACCTCGATTTAATATTTACTACAAAGGAAGCTGAGTAATTTCCGAAAATTCTCTGAGTAAAAAAGGATTTTATCAGAGAAAATACTACTACATGCCTACTTTAACCGAATCAGATTTTTTGCGGAACTCTGGTCTAGCAAAAGTATCATCCCAATATTGGGTACAAAGTTCTGGTCGTTTGGGGGGGTTGGCAGTGTAAACGTAAAACAGCGCTGACCGTTCTTCTGTCCGCAGGGTTCCGTGATGTAAAGCAACTTTTGGATCTGTAAAAATGACCGTACCTGCTGCTCCCGGACAAGATTTCCAGGCTGATTTAGGGATAATTTCCTTCAATTCATCATCATTGATACCTACATATCCTGCCTTCCAAAGCTTGTGGTAAATTCGATAATAATTCAAGCTATATAAGGAAGTTAAAGATAGAGGAACATACTCAAAAGGACCGTCTTTTTCTTCGACATCAGTCAAATAAATGATTATTTTGACCATTCGTCGATCTTCTGAATCTTTATGCCATAGCAATGTTCCAAATTGATTTTCGTTGGGTAAATCTTTGCGTAAATGTACACCTTGAAAAGCAACGGGAAGCCCGATGTAATTTTCAGCAATATTCAGCAGTTTTTGTTCCTGTCCCCAAGTGGAAAATTCGGGTAAATCTGTAACTGTGTAAATTTGGGGAAGCAATTTACCTGCACTGTTGTAGCTAGGTGTTGCCATGCCGGACAATTGACTGTGAGCAGCATTGAGAAGTTGTGGGGTGGAGGTTAATCCCAATTCGTCGAGTGTTGTGACGTAAACCCCTTCTTTTTGAAGAGTATCAACAATATAGCGATCGCCTGACTCCAATGCAGGCAAGTTTTTGGCATGGTTCAACAGTGCAGTTCTGTAACCTAACTCTGATTTCAGTTCAAATATCTTGTTTGTAATGGTATCAAGCATATAATCATTACCTTCTTCATGAATTTATTTGGATTGTTTTGCGGATCGTTTTTGATATTTATTGCTCATAACTTTGTAATTCTTCAGTACTAGTAAGCCTTGAGGATGCCATCTTGAAATTTGGAAAAAAAGTTTCTTCAATGGCAGATAAGCTTACTAAAGTCAAAAAGCTAATTCCTACATTTAAAGCAAATGTCGGCCATCTTCTCAAAGCACCTAAAAACACGTTCATATTAACTTCTTTAAAATTATGCAACATCATCCGGTTGCAAAATTTCTTAGAATATCCAATCTGCTCAAATTTCTGAATAACTTCCGGAATGTGTTTGTATTGCATTAGCAATGCAGATTTTGGCTCTTTCTGCCAATAGCTAACACCAACAATACATTCCATATAAGTATCTTTGGTGACGATTACACTGCCATTCGCAGCACAATATCCTGCTAAATATGCTAAAGATATCCAATTACTAGCAGCATCTTCCCAAATTTCTAAAGCGCGTTTTACCAAGTCTGTTTTGTACACTGTAGCGGTCAGAAAAATGACGGCACCGACACTTTTAGAATAACAATGTTCAAATATCGCTTTGCCATCACCATTCCCATCTTCACTATCAGCGTCAAACCAGCGATTACCTACTATTGTAGGTGGATGGACAGGTTCACCAGTGATTTTGTTTCGACCAGAAAAGTTGAGAAACAATAATGATAAATCGTTATTGTTTTTGATTTTATTTATCGTATAAGCAACTGCTCTTTCTTCGATGGGGTCATCATCACCAATTGCCCAAACAAATTTGGTTTTTGCTGATTTCAGGCAATGAATAATATTTCGCATCACGCCTATATTTTCTGCATTTTTGTGATAAGTAAACGTGACGTGGCTAAGAATACTTTGCCACTTATTAACTACTTCTTGAGTATTATCTGGTGAACAATTATCAGAAACGAAAATTTCACATTCTGATTCAAAGCCTTTTATAGCTTTGGCAAGCCATGCTAATTGTTTATCTAGTAACTCGGCGCGATTGTAAGTGGGAATAGCGATAGTAAGTAGTTTTTTCATAACGAAATAATTTGATTGAGTTGATGAATTATTAGCCAAGAATCAGTTTTATAGACTTGATTTTAGTTTCGGACTCAAGAAAAGCAGATTCCAAGTTAAAACACTGACTAAAACCAGGTAATAAACGATTATCTTTATGGCTAAAAAAGGCCATCGTCTCAAAGCCCCTAGGAAAATTTTCCAGTCGCTTTTTTTGATAATATTCTGCAAAATCATTTGCAAACAAAACACTTTAGAATATCCTATTTTCAGCAGTTTGGCATAAATTTCAGGTATATATCTGTATTGCATCTTGAGTGACCACTTTGGATCTTGCTCTAAAGAACTAGCGAAAAGAGTACACTCTAAATAAATATCTTTAGTAACGATTACGCTTCCATGAGCGGCACAATATCCAGTCCAATATGCTTGAGATGCCAAGTTAGTGCAGTAATATGCCCAATTTTCCAGAGCAGATTTCGCTAATTCTGTTCGATATATTGTAGCTGTCATAAAAATTACGCCACCGAAGCTTTCTTTCAGATAACGTTCTAATACAGCTTTACCATCAGCGATCGCCTCGTCACTATCACTATTAAACCAGCGTTCTACAATGATTTTATCTGTTTGTTTATCTCGACCAGAGCAGTTGAGAAACATAAGTGTTAAATCTGGATTTTCTCTGAGTTTTTTTAACACATAACCCAGAGTTCTTTCTTCAATTGGATCGTCATCACCAATTGTCCAGACATATTTACTTGTAGCAGCTCGCATACAAGCCGCGATATTATTCATTAAACCTATATTTTGGCTTTGTCTATTATATTTAAATATAGTTTCATGAAATTTCGGCTGCCATTTCTTAACTACTTCCTGTGTATCATCTGTTGAACAATTATCAGAAATAATAATTTCACACTCTGACTCAAATCCTTTAATAGCTTTAGCTAACCAAATTAGTTGCTGTTCTAGAAGTTTTGCCCGATTAAAAGTAGGGATGGCAATTGTGAGTAATTTGTTCATAATTAACTTTTTATTGAATGAAAGACGGTGAAAGGTTGATTTTTTGTGTAAGTAAATATGTGGTGTACATCTTTTTTTACCCTAGCAATAATTGTGGAAAATTTAATTTTCCACAATTATTTTTTATTGCTGAATTTGCAGCTAAAAGTTTTATTCCAAAGCTTAAAACAATTTTTAATTGCAAATCCAAAAATCTGACTATTTCTTCGCCCAGAAGAAATCTTGGTCAATTTGCTGGGTGCGAATTAGGTATTCTAGCTGCTTCAAGCGGGTGAAACCTCTAGATAAGAAAGTTTCTTCAGTCATATCGATTTGGCTGAACAAATCAAACAACTGTTGAGCACCGCGTTGAGCATTCCAATCACACTTAAATCCTGGCAGGATGGTGTTAATTTTCTCAAAAGATACTCGATAGCTGCGGTTGTCTGCACCGCTATCGCCAAAGGATAATTTACAACCTACGAAAATATCAGCAATTATTTCCGCGATTTCTTTAACTCGATAGTTATTAGTAGTATCGCCAACGTTGAAAATTTGATTGTGTACAATATCCCGTGGTGCTTCGATCGCGCAGACAATTGCTTTACAAATATCCAACGCATGAACTAACGGACGCCAAGGTGTACCATCGCTGGTCATTTTAATTTCTTTGGTAGTCCATGCCAAGCCTGACAAGTTGTTTAAAACAATATCAAACCGCATTCTGGGGGAAGCACCAAAGGCTGTAGCATTCCGCATAAAAGTAGGAGAGAAGTCATCATCAGCTAGTGGTCTGACATCCCTTTCTACCAAGGTTTTGCATTCTGCGTAAGCTGTTTGGGGATTCACTGATGATTCTTCGGTGACATCACCTTCTGTAGCTACACCGTAAACACTGCACGAAGACATGTATACAAAGCGACGCACACCCGCTTCTTTAGCTAGTTTGGCAAGGCGAACAGAACCTTTATGGTTGATATCGTAGGTAATAGTAGGTGATAGTTGTCCGGTGGGGTCGTTGGAGAGTTCTGCCATGTGAACGATCGCCTCGACACCTTGCAAATCTTCAACAGCGATATTACGGATATCTTTGTTAAGGGTTTTTGCTGTTACTTCAGTACCGTTGTACAACCAACCCACTTTATAATATCCGGTGTCTACGCCGATAACTTCGTGTCCTCGTTCGATTAATAAAGGAGGTAATAATGAACCTAAATAACCTTCAGTACCGGTAACAAGAATTTTCATGGTTTTTAATTCCTATAAGATGAATTTGATGAATTTGACAATTTTGCCAGGGAGAAATGATTCACAAAAATTACTATCACTATCTTTTCACAACTTAGATGTATTTAATGATGTTAATTTCATGAATTTTCTCGCGATTCTTCTCCACATAGTATCCCGCCAACCTGACCAATCGGTGAGATCAAGATATTGGAAGAATAAGTCTTTTTTGGGATGTGTACATTCCTTTTTCACTCCCGCATACCAAGGCTTGGGAGTATTTGTAAAGTGAATAATACAAGGTTGCTCAAAAGCATCCTGATAAATCTCTTCTGGAAAAGGGCTATTTTCCCATGATGGATAATCGTATATCCTGGGCATTTGATTCCATTTTGGATGAAGTTCTCGCCATTTACCTGCAAGAACTGCGTTTAGTCCATCCTGGTCGTTACGAACATATTCTTTATTTTGTTGGATATATTCGAGAACTTTTGCCCCTATGTTGTCAGTTCGCCACTTTTCTAGATTAATTACTAAAAGTCCAGAATTGAAATATTTAGCATCACCAGAAAGTCCGACTTCTTTGTAGTTTCTTAAACCATCACACATGGATATATACATGTCCACGTCGTCTTGAACTGCTAAAGATGCGACTGTTCGGGAATTTGGGCGACAATAGATTTGCCAATTTCCAGTGAAGAAGTGGCAGCAGGAGAAGGAGCGTTGCAAACATGGACGGAGTTTTGATCTTGAACAATCAAGAAGTCGTCTACTAGTTTACCGTCGTTCATTAAGGCTTGAGCGCGAACTCCTGCATGGCAGGGAACTAAATCCTCTGATTTAACTTCAGGAATTAATTTTTGTAAACTTCTAGTGAAGGCTGCTTTACTAAAAGAGCGGATGATTTCTTGAATGCCTTCGTCAGCGTGTTTTGCTGCTAGTTTCCAGAAACCTGGGTAAGTCATAACTTCAGCAAAATCCCGCAAGTCAAAATCTGTCTTCTTGTATCCTTCGCGCTTGAGGCTGAGAACTGCATTTGGTCCTGCATGGACGCTGCCATCAATCATCTTGGTAAAGTGGACGCCCAAGAAGGGAAAATCTGGGTTGGGAACGGGGTAAATTAAAGTCTTGACAAGATAGCGCTTTTCTGGGGTGAGTTCGTAATATTCGCCCCGGAATGGTACAATTTTGGCTTGGGGATCGACTTGAGCTAATTTGGCTATGCGATCGCTATGCAATCCAGCACAATTAATCACAAAGGCAGTTTCAAAAGTACCATTATTAGTTTCCAGTACTTGATTTTTGCCACTGCGGGAGATTTTCTCAACTTTTGTATTTAGACGCAGTTCTCCACCTTGCTTTTCAATTAACTCTGCGTACTTTAAACAAACTTGCTTGTAATTGGCAATACCAGTTGAAGATACCTGTATGCCAGCTA